>JBIPMR010000137.1:0-7548 GCA_044369025.1 Luteolibacter sp. | reverse complement strand
ATCGCAACGGTACCGGCGGTTCTGGCACCGTCAACCTGAGCGGAAACATCACCGGTGCCGCCGGTGCCAATGGCTTGTTTTTTAGCGGCGGCGGCGCCTTCCGCAATACCCTCAATCTCACCGGTGCCAATACTTACACCGGCAAGACCACGATCTCCAACCTGACGTTGACCGCCAATTCGCTCGCGGATAGCGGCACCAGCGCTCTCGGTTTCGGAGATCTCACCCTAGGCGCGAACGGCACCAGCGCTGGGGTGGTCCTGACCTTCCAGAGCCTCGCGGCGGACAGCACCACCAGCCGCCTGGTGACCACTTCGAGCATCGCAAGCAGCGGGGTGGCGATCAATAACAGCGACGGAGAAAACACCGTTGCGTTCACCAACGCGGGCAACCTCGATACGCATGCCGGTTCTGCCAGCAATTTGAACTTCACTCTGGGTGGCTCGAACACGGGGAACAACACCTTCGGCCAGGTCATCAATGAACGCGCGGGCACCGGCGTCACCAACTTCACGAAGAGCGGCACCGGCACCTGGGTTCTCTCCAACGCGGGGAACTCCTTCGCCGGAGCAATGACACTCAGTTCCACCACGACCTCCGCCGGCATCCTTGCTTATGCTTCCGCTGATGGGGCAAACTCCATCAATTTCAGCCAGACCACGGGCTCAGCCACCCTTTCCTACACGGGTGCTTCAGCGAAGACCATGAATGGTTTGATCTCAGCCGCAGCCTTGTCCACCGGCGCGATCACCTTGGATGCCTCGGGAGTCACCTCGGCGGACGCGGTCAACTATTCCAACCCCGGCAGCCTCGGAACCTCCGGCACATCAGGAGCCAAGAATCTCACGCTCAGCGGCACAAACGCCGGAACCAACACCCTTGCTGGCCGGTGGGAAAACAATACGGCTGGCGGTGCCGCGACCTTGACCAAAAGCGGCAACGGTACCTGGGTGCTCTTGGGCACCAATACCTACACCGGGAAGACCACCCTCACGGCGGGCACGCTCAGTGTTGGCACGATTGGTAATGGCGGCGTGGCGGGTAACCTCGGCCAAGCGACCAATGCGGTGGCCAACCTGGTCTTCAACGGAGGCACGCTGCAATACACGGGCGCCACTGCCACCAGCGACCGCGCCTTCACGATCAACGCGGGCAAGACCGCGACCATCGACACAACCAACGACCTGACGCTGGCCGGTGCGACCGGCGCCGCCACCACGGGTGCTTTGACCAAGACGGGCGTTGGCACGCTGACGCTGTCCGGCACCAGCACCTACACCGGCGCGACCACCGTCAACGCGGGCAAGCTTCAGGCCGGCAGCACCGCGGCGTTCGGCACCAACTCCGCCGTGACGCTCGCCGATGTCGCGGGTGCGAGTTTGGACCTGAACGGGTTTAACAACACGGTCGGTTCGTTGGCGGGCGGCGGGGCCAGCGGGGGCAATATCACCCTTGGCGGCGGAACCCTCTCGGTGGGTGGGCTGAACACCCCGACCAGCTACGGTGGCAGTATTTCCGGTACCGGTGGCTTCACCAAGACCGGCTCTGGCACGCTGACCCTCTCCGGCACCAACACCTACAGCGGAGGCACGGTGATCAATGGCGGCGTCGTCGCCATCGGTGCCGCCAACCAACTCGGCACCGCCACCAGCAACTACCTGACCTTCACGGGCAACGGCAGCCTGCGGTCGACGGCCGCGATGGTCTTGCCGAGCACCGGCACGATCACCGTGAACACCGGAATCATGGCCAGTATCGGCAATCAATCGGCCACCGCCACGACCTTTGAAATCGCCGGCAAGATCACCGGCAGCGGCTCGGTGATGCGTTCCAGTCCCGCCATCACGGGCTCCATCGTTCGGTTCAGCAATGACGCCAACGACTACACCGGTGATTTTAAGGCCGGCAACCAGTTCACCGAATTCACTTCGGTGGCCAATGCCGGCGTCGCGAGTGCGCTCGGCGCGGGTTCGACCGCCTATGCGACTTCCTTCGGTGCCAACAACTCCGGCAGCATCCTGCGCTACGTCGGTTTTGGCAATTCAAGCACCAACCGAGCGATCGATTGGCAGAGCACCACCGCTTATCTGAACGTCTCCAACACGGGGTCGGGGTCGGTGCAATACCTGGCGAGCGGCACCCTCAAATCGCTCAGCGGCAGCGCTGGCTTCTCCTTAGACGGAACCAACACCGGGGCCAACGTGTTTGCCCAAGTCATCAACGACAACGGGGGCATAACCACGCTGACGAAGAGCGGTGCGGGCACGTGGTCGGTGATGGGCACCAACACCTACACCGGTGTGACCACCCTCTCGGCGGGCACCCTCGGTGTGGGCAGCATCGGCAACGGCGGCGTGGCGGGGAACCTCGGCCAAGCCACCAATGCGGCCGGTAACTTGGTCTTCAATGGCGGCACGCTGCTCTACACCGGGGCCAGCGCCACCAGCGACCGAGCCTTCACCATCAACGCGGGCAAGACCGCAGTCATTAACACGACCCATCATCTGACGCTGGCCGGTGCGACCGGCACCGGCACCAACGGCGCGCTGACCAAGCTGGGCGCGGGCACGCTCACGCTCACCGGGGCCAACACCTACACCGGGGCCACCCTCATCAGCGGTGGCACGCTGGCACTTGGAGCGTCCGGGACTATCGACGATACCAGCGAGGTATCCCTTGGCACCGTCGGCACCTTTGATGTTTCCGCCAAGAGTCTCGGCTACACGGTCGCCACCCTCAAGGGCTCCGGTAACGTGACCGGTGCGCTGACGGTTTCCACCCAACTCGCCATCGGCAACTCACCTGGCACCACCCACTTCAGCGGCAACCTCACGCTGGATTCCGCAACCTATGTTTATGAACTGACCAGTGGAGCATCACCCGGAGTCGGCTCGGCCGATCTTGGAAACGTCGCCGGCGATCTAACGATCATCGGGGGTTCGATTCTCGATCTTGTCGAACTGGGAACCTACACAGCGGGAAACAAGTTCACCTTGTTCGGTTACGGCACCCTCAGTGGCACCTTCGACGGACTGGCCGACGGAGCAACCTTCACGGATGCCGGGGGAATCTGGATGATCGATTACGATGACGGGACTGCGGGAGCCAACGGCGGCACGGGAACGGGATTTGTCACCATCACCGCCGTCCCAGAGCCGAATGCCGCCTCCCTGCTAGGCGGTCTCGGCATCCTCGCCTTGATGCGTCGCCGCCGCTGAGGCCTCAACAATTTCCGGAGTTAATGGGTTTTTCTCCGGGATCCCGGGGGGGGGCACCGGCTGGAAGGTCGGCGGCCCCTCTTCTTGATGAGTGCCCGCACCACCATGGGCAGTTTTGCCCAGTGGACATGATAACGTGCGGGGAATAAAGTGCGCTCGGCCCGCTGTGCGTTTGTCGAATCAAGCCCGTTTCAAAGCCCGGAAAACCCGACTGCAACCCCAACCATCCGACCCCACTTCATGAAAATCCATCAGGACTCGCCTACAAACCGTTTGCCAGCACGTGGGTTCACCCTGGTTGAACTCCTGGTCGTTATTACCATCATCATCGTGCTCGCAGGGGTCACCATGGCGGTGACAGGCAGAATCAAAGACCGCGCGATGGCGGCCACGCGCCTTTCGAACGTTAGGCAGGCCGGGATGCTTCTGCTGGGCAAGGCGGGTGAAATGAGCGGTCGCTGCTCGTATTTCTATGGAGGTAGCGGCGGCTTCGATTTCAGGCCCTATCTCATCGTGCGGGGTGAACTCGGCATCGCCATGGATGCGAACTATATTTGTGAGATCATGCACTGGGATATCAAACGGCTGCCACCGACGGGAAATCCCCACTGGAATTGTTACGCCGTCAATTTTACCGATGTGCCGGTTCTTGGTGCCAAATGGATAAATGAAACATTGGTGGACTGGAACAACCGAAGTTCCAACGTCAAATCCTTGAGCGTGGCATCGATCACGAGACCCGAGGCGTATCCGCTGCTGGTTGATTCCTCGGAGGCCAGCGGTCAGGAGATCTTCCGCCTTCAAGAGGGCTCCGGCAACTGCGTCGGCCTGCGGAACTCGGGCAAGGCGAACGCCTTCATGTTCGATGGCTCCGCCCGCTTGATGGATAAGACGGATTTGAAAAAAGCCGGTTTCGCCAAAGCTTATGACAACAGCACCACTCCTCCCAAATTGATCACCTTGTGACAGCCATACGTAATTCCAGATGGGAACGCATCTTGCTGAAACTAGCAGCATTCATGTTGGTTTCGGGCTCTGGGATGCTGCACGCCCAGCAGGATCTGGAATCTTCCGTGCCAGCGAATTGGGCGGCGGGTTCCGGGAGCTTGAGCATTTCCGGAGACCACTCCAAAATGGGTGCCCAGTCATTGCGCTGGAACTGGACGGGTGGCGACTTCATCACCGTGAGCAGTCCGGGAATCGTCGCGGCGGATGTGACGAACTTTTACAAGCACACCTGTGACCTGTGGGTCTGGAACGGCACCGCGATTCCCGGCGGCAAGCTGCGCGTCGAGTTCCGCAACGGCTCGACCGCGCAGTATTGGTTCGATTTCAATCTCGACTACACCGGTTGGCGGCGTGCGGTGAGAAGCTATGCCTATGACATGGCGAAGAAGACCAGCCCTTCGTCCACGTTCACCTCCGTCAGGATTTCCGCGCCGGCATCGGGCAGTGGTAGTTTTTACCTGGATGCGGTGAGCTGGGTGGGGGATCGATTCACCCGCATTCGCGACGGACAGAATCCGGACATCGCCGGTTCTTACTCAAGTAGCAGGGCGTTTGATGCCTTGGCGAACGTTCCGGACATCGCCGCCACGGTGCCCACCGTGCTGGAGCTGAGCGAACTCGCAACCCTGCGCAGTCGCTGGTTGGCTGCGATCAAAGG
This sequence comes from Luteolibacter sp., assembly GCA_044369025.1. GTDB lineage: Bacteria > Verrucomicrobiota > Verrucomicrobiia > Verrucomicrobiales > Akkermansiaceae > Luteolibacter. Next base: position 2,664 of record JBIPMR010000137.1, on the reverse strand, counting down.
AAGCACCACACCGGGTGCGGCTTCGGTGACATCGGCCAGCGCTTCGTTTGACGCGCTGAACATCGTGGATGGTGCTGCGGGGATCCGTGGCAACCCGCTCGGGCCACAGACTCCATTGGAAAGCTGGCCACTAACCCTCGCGCGCGATCATGCGTTCGGCACCTCCGCCACGGCGCCTGCCAGCCGCAACAGGATGCAGCTGCTGGCCCGCCACCTGTTGGATCAAGGCATGGCCGATCAAAGTGGTGACGAGTTCTGGGGTGGGGTGGGGGATTATGATTTCCGCAACCTGCCGAACAGCCTGATCCTCATGGCCTCCGCCCTCGAGCCGGCGACGAAGGTGCAGCTGTGGGAGTTCGCCCGCTGGCATTATCGGATGGGGAATTTCTGGAGCACGGACTGGGAGCGCAACACCGATGAAATGTATTACGGGATTTTCCAATGGCTCGGGGCCATCCTTTTTCTTGCGCCCGACGACACTGAAGCCGTTCGATTGTTGAAGGGCTTCAAGCGCCATGTGGAGCGGTTCGTTATCACTTCGGAGGGTTCCGAAGACGGCATCAAACCGGATGGTCTCGGGTTCCATCACCGTTCGCATTACAACAACTACATGTATGCCTTTCCGGTCATGTCGGACACGCTCTATCACCTGCGCGACACCGGCTTTCAAGTGGACGTGGCGGCGTATGGGCAACTGCGCTCCGCCTTCCTCACCATGATGCGCATGTCCGCGGATGGCGCCGGCACGACGGTGGGTTACTTCGGAAACTCGCTTTGCGGGAGGAAGGCGTTTGATAACAATCTCACCTTCAGCCGCGACAATTTGCGCCGCCTCGGCGAGTGGGGCGGCCGGCTCATGGGGCAGACCGCGGATCCTGTCGTCGCGCAGGCCTACAACCGCCGCTTCGGGGTGAACGATTACGCACTCTTCACGCCTTACGGAGCGGAGCCTGCACCGGATGGGTTTCATCAGTTCAACTACAGCCCGCTGGGGATCTATCGCCGGGCGGGGTGGGTTGCGTCGATCCGGGCTCCGCAGCGCTATTTCTGGTCCTCGGAAATCTATCCAACCGCCAATCGTTACGGCCGCTACCAGTCCTATGGCTCACTGGAGGTGTTGTATCACGGCGGGCTCGCGATGAGTGGGCGTCAGCTCAGCGGCTGGGACTGGAACCATACGCCCGGTGCCACCACGATCGTGCTGCCGGATGACCAGCTTGTTGCCGAGTATGATCGCCAGGACGTGCGGTCGCAGATCAACTACTCGGGCGCGCTTTCGTTCCACGACGGACAAAGCGGGATGTATGCCTGCAATTTCCAGGAGAAAAACGTGGGGCCCAACCACAACCCGAGTTTCGTGTGGCGCAAGTCATGGTTTTGCTTCGGAAATCAGATTGTCTGTCTCGGATCCAACATTGCCAACAACGATGCCGCGAATCCCACCGCGACCACGCTTTTCCAAGGGAAACTCGCCACCCGGGCCACCGCCATCACGCTCGATGGCAACCCGGTCACGGGTTTCCCGCACAGCAGCACCACGACCGGCGCGCACTGGATGTTGGATGCCTTCGGCACCGGTTATTACGTCTATCCGGGTTCGGATTTGAAGATCACCCGCAGCACGCAGAGTTCGGCCAATGAAGCAGGCAGTGGTCTGCCGACGACGGCGGATTTTTCGAAAGCCTGGCTCGATCACGGCAGCGCGCCCGCTGGCGCGGCTTACGAATACGCAGTCTTCCCCGGCACGAATGCCACGGCCATGGGCGCGATGGCCGTCGAACATGCCGACACGGCCACGAAACCGTATGCCGTCGTCCAACGCGACAGCGGCGCGCATGTGGTGAAATGGAGGGCGGATGGGAAAATCGGTTATGCCATCTACACGACCAGCGCGCTTCCGCCAGCCACGCGGAGCGCGGGCTTGCTGGTCAGTGTCGAGCGCCCTTGTCTCGTCATGACGCAACTCGGCGGCAATCAAGACGCATGGATCTCGGTGGTGGATCCGGATTTGAATTTCTCCAACCCCGAAGCGGGCTATGGAATCGTGGATGCCAGCGTGGCGCGCACGCTCGAGTTCACGGTCAACGGGGTGTGGACGCTCGATGCCCCAGCGGCAGGAGTCTCAGTGGTCACTTCTACCGCTACGACCACCACCCTGCGCGTGACCACCCAGCACGGATTTCCCGTGGCGGTGCATTTGCTGAATGCCGCCGCGCCACGCGGGATCTGGGCGAACGTCGGTCCGGATTGGAATGATCCGGTGAACTGGGGTGGCAACTGGGGCGGGGGACTTCCTTTGAATGATCTGTCCAGCGACATCGCGGTCTTCGGTGCCGCGAGCGAGCAGCCTGTGTTAGGCTCGGCGTATTCGGTCAAAGGCCTGACGCTGGCTGGCGGCACCACATTGTCTGGCGCGGGAATGATCACCCTTGGGACCGCCGGTGTTGTCGCTACCGGGACAAACCACATTTCCCTCGCCGGCCTCGCGCTTGGCGTGAGCCAGAGTTGGGACATCGGCAGCGGCGGCATGAATGTTTCCGCGTCAATCTCCGGTGGCAGCACGGCCAGCATCACCAAGACCGGTCCCGGCACCCTCACGCTCTCCGGAAACAATTCCTACACGGGTGGGACCGCGGTTGGCTCAGCTAGCGTCAATGGCGGCAT
>JBIPMR010000136.1:0-7559 GCA_044369025.1 Luteolibacter sp. | reverse complement strand
GGGAATGAGTCTCTGGAGAATGATTTTCACCAACCTGCGCCGTCACCGCGTGCGGACAGCCATCGGTGCGACCGGGATCGCCCTCGGCGTGGCGACCATGTTGAGTGTGGTCGGTTTGTTAGGCGGGGCGGTCAAAATGTTCGAACGCATCCTGCAGAGCGACTCCGAGATGGTGGTTTTCGAAAAAAACGTGTCCGATCTCTTCTTCAGCAATGTGCCGGTGGCGCTGGTGGATGAATTGAAGGCGCAGGTTTTCGTGAAGGAAGCGCAGCCGGTGCTGTTCACCATCATCGCGGCGCCGGATCGTCCGGTGGTCACTTGTTTCGGCATCCGGGCCACGGACGGGCGCCTGAAAAAAGGCGAATGGCTGCATGGCAAGCCGGAGGATTTCAAAGACGACGGTGAGGGGATCGTGTTAGGCGAGCGGGCCGCCGAATTCCTCAACGCCAAAACCGGCGGCACCATCGAACTCGGCCAGGGAACCTACCCGGTCGCCGGGGTGGTCAGGCTGGAGAACGGATTTGAAAATGGCGGGGTTTTCATGCCGCTGGCGGCCTGCCAGAAAGCGTTTCACAAGGAGGGCGTCTGTTCGGTGGTCACCGTGGCGCTGGCAGCCGGGCATGAAGCGTCCGAAGTGAAGGCCTGGATGGGAAAACACCATGAAAAGCTCACGGCGCTGGAAAACGAGGAGTTCAGCCGCAGTTACTCGCAGTTCAAGATCATGAAAACCACCGCCTGGGTGGTCGGTGGATGCGCCTTTTTGTTGGGCGGGCTGAGCGTGACCAACACGATGATCCTGTCGGTTTTCGGCCGGATCAAGGAAATCGCCATCGCGCGGGTCTGCGGATTTTCGCGGCTCCAGGTGGCGCTGATGATCTTCGGCGAATCGCTGCTGGTCTCGGCCATCGGCACCGTCGCCGGCTGGGGCCTGAGTGCCGGCGGGCTGCGGGTGCTGCGGGCGGTTCCGGATTTGCAGGGCTACATCGAGCCGAACATCGGTTGGAAGGAAGTCGCCGGAGCGATGACTCTCGCCGCTCTAACCGCAGTGATCGGGGCGATGTATCCGGCATGGTATGCCGCGCGCCTGAAGCCGGCGGAAGCGTTGAGATTTGAATAACAGAAGGATCGAAAATGAACACATTGGTATCAGTGGAAAATGTTTGGAAGAGCTTTGATCGCGGACGCATCGAGGTGCTCAAGGGCGTTGGCCTGAAGGTGCCCAAGGGCGAGATCGTCGCGCTGTGCGGCACTTCCGGCTGCGGCAAATCCACGCTGCTCAACGTGATTTCCGGGCTGGAGGAGGTGGACCGCGGCGACGTCCGGGTTTCCGGCTACGATGTGGTTAGGGAATCGACGCGCGTCGATCTGCTGCGCCACCACATCGGCTATGTGTTCCAATTCCATCACCTGATGCAGGATCTCACTCTCGCGGAAAACTGTATGGTGCCGGTCATCGCGGTGGGTGGCAACCGCGCTGCAAGCATGGCCCGTCTGCATGAATTGGCGACCGCCACCGGCATCGAGCACCGGCTCGGCCAGCGCGTGCGCGAACTGTCCGGCGGTGAACGCCAGCGCGGCGCGCTCGTCCGCGCGCTGATGAATGACCCGGAGCTCTTGCTTTGCGACGAGCCGACCGGCGCACTCGATGAGAAAAACCGCGAGAAGGTTTTCGAGTTGCTGATTGAATTGGTTCGCGCCCGTGGCCGCACTCTGGTATTCGCCACGCATGATCCCGAGCTGGCAAGCCGCTGTGACCGCACGGTGAAGATGCGCGATGGCAGGATCGAAGGGATATCTAACTAATGCCCGCCACTCCCGAAAATCCCGGTGATGAAGGTGTTTCCACCGCGGTGAAACATGCGCTCGGCTGGTTGGTGATGGGGAATGCGGTGGGCTTGTGGCTTTCGCTGCTGCTGCTCAAGCCCGAGTGGCAGTTAGGTCAATGGACATACGGCCGCTGGGTGCCGGTGCACTTGAACGTGCAGCTTTACGGCTGGACGGCGCTGCCCTTGGTCGCGTGGTTGTTTTCAATGTACGAGGTGAACCGCAGCAAGGCCGCGGCATGGGCGCCGGCGACGGTGTGGGCGTGGACGGCCGCCCTGGCGATCGGCGCGATGCAGTGGCTCAAAGGGGTGACCGGCGGGAAAATCTTCCTCGATTGGAAAGGCGCCGCGTTGTGGGCGTTCGTGGCCGCGTTGGTTTTGCTCTGGGTGGTGCTCGCGGTGGCATGGAAAAACCGCTCCGCCACGTGGGGCAAAAGCCGTTGGTGGATTTCGCTAGGCGGGCTTCTGGTTCTGGCAACCGTGCCCGCCGCGATCATCCTAACGGCTTCGCCGTCCACCTATCCGCCGATCGACCGGACGACGGGCGGCCCGCCGGGATCGAGTTTGTTAGGTTCCTCTATGATCGTGGTTGCGCTGATGCTGTTGCTACCCCGGGTGGTGAGCGTCGGAGGAAAAGGTCGGGCGGGGTGGGGGACTTGGGGGTATTTCGGATTCTGCTGGCTGTTTTTCGGCGTGGCGGAGGCTTTCGGTGGCACGCACTTCGACTGGTGGCAGAATGTTTCGCTGCTGTGGATGCCGCCGTGGGCGTGGCTGCTTTACCGCGATTGGCGCGGCTTCGCATGGCCGCGCGGCTCGCGCATCTGGCGGGCTTCCACCTTCGGCTGGTGGGGGCTGCTGGTGCTGACCGGCTACCTGATGTATTTTCCCGCGGCGTTGGACCGGATCAAGTTCACCCAGGGATTGGTGGCGCACTCGCATCTGGCGATGGCCGGATTCACGACTTCGTTTTGCGCCCTGCTGGCGGTGGTTTTAACCGGGCGGCGGCTGGCGCGGGGTTGGACGGTGGTGGTCTGGAATTCAGCCGCATTGGCGATGGTGGTCACGCTGGCCGCGCTGGGTTGGCGCGAGGGGGCCGAGCCATCGTGGATGATCACGGATCTGCCATGGCGGGCGGCGGGGTTGATCGCGCGCTCCGCTTGCGGAGTGATTTTGTTAGGTATGTCATGGATTTGGCTGAAAGACTGGAGGACGGAATGAAACGCATTCAATTTCTGAGAGGGTGGAGCATCGCGGTGGGTTCGATGGACGCGGTGACCGGGTTGTTGCTGATCTTCGCGCCGGGGCCGGTGCTGGGTTTGTTGGGGATCGCCACGCCTTCCGCAGACTCGTTGGTGTTTCTCAGTTGGATCGGGGTGTTCGTGATGTCGGTGGGTTTGAGTTATTCGATGGCGCTTGGGAGTCGCGTGCGCGGGGAAACGGTTTGGAGGTTCACGGCATGGGTTAGAATTCTGGTGGCGGTGTTTATTGCTGCTAGAGTGATCGACGGTTCGCTGGCTCCGGCGTGGGTGATGGTCGGGATTTCCGATGGGGTGGTGGGAGTGGTGCAGCTTGTGATTTTGCGAAAAGGCGGGTGGAGGGAGGTGCAACCGTGAGTTGGCTGGCGTTGCGTGCCTCGGTCGTGGTGGCTGCGGTTTACGGCTATTTTCTGATTTTCGCGCAGTTTTCATTCATCGAGTTGCTGCGTGCCGGTGGCGCGGGACTGATGCAGGAAAAGATCGCGCTCGGCGCGATGGCGGTGGCGGGGATGGGGAGTGGCTTCATCGCCGCATGGCGCGGGGCGAGCCCGCGGATGGTCCGGATCGCGCTGGCGATGGCCGGGGCGACTGCGCTGGCGGCGCCGTTCGCGACGGCGATGCCCGGCGCGGTGGTGGTGGCGGTCGCGACGGGGGCATCGCTCGGAGTGGCGACCGTGGCGCTGGCGGCGCTGTTGCCGGCCTGGTGCGGGGTGGCCTGGATCGGCGTGGGGACGGGGCTGGCTTATGGATTTTGCAATCTGCCGATCGTCTTCAACCAGTCACCGACCGGGCAGGCGTGGGTGGCCGCAGGATGTGCGCTTGCCGGGCTCGCGGTTGTTCCGCCGGCAAGGGATTGGCGGGCGGATGGCTCTAACAAAGTGTTTCCGTTCTGGGGGACGCTGGCCATTTTCACGGCTCTGGTGTGGATGGATTCCGCAGCGTTTTTCATCATCCAACATTCGGACGAGCTCAAGTCCGGCACCTGGGGCGAGGGTTTGTTAGGGAGAAACGCCGCGGTGCACTTCGTGGCGGCGGTGGTGGCGGGACTTTGGCTGGCGCATGGCGGCGCGAGAACGCTGCCGGCGCTGGCGTGGGTGATGTTGGCCGCCGCGTCTTTGGCGGTGAATGGGGAAGCGACCCGTGAGCTCACCGGCTGGTTCTATCCGGCGGGGGTCTCGCTTTATTCGGCGGCCTTGGTGGCCTGGCCCGGCTGGTTTTCCGGGGTCAACGGTGTGCGGGCGGCGGGGTGGCGGGCGGCATGGCTGTTTGCCATCGCCGGATGGTTTGGCTCCGCCAACGGCATCGGCATGGCGGAATCCCTGCAGACGATACCGCCGATGTTCGTCGCCGGCGCGGGCGTGGCGGTGGTGGGCGTGATGATATTCTCCGATCGGAAGCGCTGGCAACCGGCCGCGGCTGTGGGGGTGGTTGTTCTGGTGGCGGCGATTTTTTCAAAGGATGAAACTTCGGTCGTGACGTCCGCTGCCGAGCGTGGGCGCGAGGTGTATGTGTCGGAGGGCTGCATGCATTGTCACTCCCAATACGTGCGGCCGGGATCGGCGGATGAGGAGTTCTGGGGGCCAGCACGCGAGGTGGCGGAGGTTCTAACGGGCAAGCCGGTGTTGATCGGCAACCGCCGCCAGGGACCGGATCTAACGAATGTCGGGGCGCGCCGCTCGGCGGCTTGGCTGAAGCTGCATTTCATGGATCCCCGCGCGCTGGTGCCCGGCAGCCCGATGCCTTCCTACGCGCATCTGTTTGAGAGCGGAAAAGGCGATGATCTGGTGCGTTACCTCGTGGAATCCGGCGTGAATCAGATGCCGGCGATCGTTCAAAAAGCTTCGCAATGGAAACCCGCCGGCACGGGCGGTCAGGATGGCAAGGCGCTTTTCGCGGCGCACTGTGCGGCGTGTCACGGGGCATTCGGCGGCGGGCACGGACCTTTGTCACTCAACTTCGCGAGGCCTCCGGCCAACCTGGTCGCCGGCCCGTTCGCATGGACGCCGGCGGGCGTGGATTTGCCGTTGCGGGTCGCCAGGGTGGTTAAATTCGGGCTGCCGGGGACCGACATGCCCGGTCACGAAGTCCTTGCCGACCACCAGGTGCTGTCGCTAACCGACTATGTGCTCGGGTTGCGCGGCAAGCCTTAACTCACCAACTCGCCGCACGCCGCGAGATCCGCCGGATACTCGCCGCGCTCGATCAGATCGCGAATCGAGGCGACGACGTGCGCCTTGTCATCGGGATAGGTCACGCCGAACCAGAGGCTGGTCGTGTCCAGCACGGTGCAGTCCGCGACGCCGGTGCGGATCAGCGCGTCGACCACGGTTGGAATATAGCACTCGGATTTTTCCAGGTGGCCGAATTCACCGATAAAGCGCGCGAACTCAGTTTCCAGGTGGTCGAAGAAGCCGCGGCTGAACGCCCAGAAGTTCATCGATACCGGCGATTTCTCACAAACTTCCCGGCGGCTGCCATCCAGCGAATTGCCACGCACCACGCCATCGGCATCGCGCTCGATTTTCACATATTCCTCCACGCTGTGGAGCAGGCCGTCGTCATCGCGGGTGCAGATCCCGCGGTTCACGTCGCCGTGATCGGATAGAGTGTTGATCAGCGGGTAGCCGACCATCGCGTAGTGCGCCTTGTCCTGCTCGGGATGCGGGACGGCGAGAAATTTCGCGGCGCGGACGTAGGCGTCGCGGCCGTAGAAGTCGTCGGCATTGATCACCGCGAAGGGTTCGTTCACCAGATCGCGGGCGGCGCGCACCGCGTGGGCGGTGCCCCATGGTTTGCTGCGGCCTTCCGGAATGCTGAAGCCTGTCGGCAGATCGTCAAGTTTCTGGAACGCGTAATCCACCTGGATCCGACCCGCGAAGCGTGCGCCCACTCCCTGCTTGAATGCTTCCGCAAAATCCTCGCGGATGATGAAAACCACCCGGCCGAAGCCTGCGCGGATGGCGTCATACACGGAATAATCGAGGACGGTTTCGCCATTCGGGCCCATCGGGTCCATTTGCTTGAGGCCGCCGTAGCGGCTGCCCATTCCGGCGGCGAGAACAAGGAGTGTCGGTTTCATGGATGGATGGTGGTCGGGTATCGCGGGATCAATTCCGCGAGGCACAGGTTTGGGATGCCAAGTTCCGGCGCTGCTGGCAACTCCTCATATTCGTACGCGGCCCCCACACTCAGCTTTCCTCGAAAAATGCGCCGGAATATCGGATTTGACGATCCTCCAGAAGCGTTTGAGAAAAAGGGTCGCCTTCTTCAGCCATTTCGCGGAGGCACTCGATGGTGAAATCCCTGACCTCCTCGGCTGCGGCCGCGATATCCGAGCCTGCGACCTGCCTCCAGCCGGGAAGGGTGTGGACGCTCGATCCGGGAAAGCGGGAGCAAATTCTATCAAGTGCATCCGCCCACTCTTCCTTGGGCCGTCGGATCGAGATGCGGTATTGGGGAAAGGCCACGCGTAATCCATAGCCGATCAAGTGCCGGCGGAAAGTGCATTTCCCCCGGCGGTGCCCGCCGATGTTTCCTTGCAAACCCCCGCGCCCTGGAGAGGCTGGCGCGGATGATGTTTCTTGCGCGCCTGTTCACGCTGTTACTCTTTCTGCCGGCCTTGGTTGCGTCGCTCCGCGCGCATCAGGTGGCGAGCGTGGAGTTGGAGTTTCAGAATGTGGACGGGCAATGGCGGTTGTCAGGGGAAATGGACATCGCCTACATGCTTCCCGAGACGCGGGCTGTTCCCGGCGGTTTGCCCCTCAGCCGGGAAGCGGTGATGAAATCGCCGCCGGAGGAATTCGCCCGCATCCGCAGGGAAACGGAAAACACCCTGCGCAAACTGCTGAAGTTTTCCTTCGCCGGAAAGGCAATCCCCTGGCGCGTCGAATTCCCGGATTTTGAAAAGGAGTCATTCGAGCTCCCGCCCGAGGCCGGGGACATCGCGTTGCTTTCGACCCGGTTGGTGGTCGGCCCCGCCACAAGCGCCGGCGAGTTGCGGGTGGATTGGGCGGGCGAGCAGGATACCGAATTGATCATCCTCATCGATGAGGGCGACGATCCGAAGGTCATCAGCACCCTGCCCGGCGGCAGTCTCACGCTGCTCAAGCAGGAGGAATCCGGCGAAGCGGTTGCGGTGGCGCGTCCGGTGTTCGGCAGTTGGGTGGTTTCGGGCTTCCACCATGTGTTTCCGCTCGGGCTGGATCACATGCTCTTCATTCTCGGGCTGTTTTTGTTAGTTCCCAAGTGGAAGCCGCTGCTGGGCCAGTCGCTGCTTTTCACTCTCGCGCATTCCGCGACGCTGGCGCTTGCGGTGTCAGGCTGGGTGACGGTGCCGGGGAAACTGGTGGAGGTTTTGATCGCGGTGAGCATCGCCTGGATCGGCATCGAGAATTTGTTCACCCGCAGGATCGGCAAACAACGGCTGATCCTGGTTTTCTGCTTCGGTCTGATTCACGGCCTTGGCTTTGCCTCGGTGCTG
>JBIPMR010000185.1:0-6565 GCA_044369025.1 Luteolibacter sp. | reverse complement strand
GATCCGCAGGCCTTGCGGCGGATGCTCGATACCCTGTTGGCACTGCACCCGGAGATGCTCTACGACGCCCAGCGCTCGGCGCTGGCCAAACATGCGATGATTCTCCCGGCGGACCCGCTGCCGGTGGTTTGGGAATCCGACGAGGCGCTGCCAAACTCGAACCGGAATCTTTACGGCATCATGCCGGCCGATCTCAATTCATGGGAACAGCACTTCGCGCAGGTGCTGGATCATGACCAGAGCTGCGCGGTGACCTGGTGGCACCGCAACCAACCGCACAAGCCGTGGGCGGTGAATGTGCTGCTGCCGGACGGGCGGGGCTTTTTCCCGGATTTCCTTGTTGGCGTGAAGGATCGCAGGACTCCGGACGGCGTGCTGCTGGCGGAACCGAAGTTCCATTTCGAGCGCCGCGATGAAATTCCGAAAGCGGATGTGGCGCATGCCACGTATGGCAAAGTGCTCGTTCTTCACCGTGAGGGCGGCGTGGAGTGGAAGGTGGTGCGCTTGGATGGCAAAAGCCGAAGGCCAAGTCTCGGCGACAAGCTGCGCCTCGCGGATCTTGCGGGATGGGGGTTGTGATTCATGCAAATGCGGCGGACCTGCCTGAAACCTCGCCATTCTATCGAATCCGGCAACCGCGTCACTGTTTCCAGGACCTCCAGCTCCGAAAGGCCGTCCCGCCTGCCAATGCCGGGACGCCCTTGTAATATCAGCTCCGCGCGGCAGGTCCGAAGGCAGCGGTGGCTTGAAGAATTCATTGTCCGCAGCGCTGATCTGCCGTAGGGCTTCCCCGGGCGCCACTGAAATGGCGCCTCAGACGACATGGATACTTTCAAAACAGTCCTGCAGATCATCGTGGGCTTGGGCCTCCTCAACGTGTGGATCCTGCGCTGCGGCAGGAAGACATCTTACCGTGGCAAGGGCGCGGGGAGCATGCGCGCCGAATTCGAGGCCTACGGTCTGCCGTTCTGGTCCCTGTGGGTGATCGGGGCGCTCAAGATCGGGGTGGCGGTCGCGCTGCTGGTTGGCATCTGGATGCCGGGGCTGGTCCGGCCAGCCGCGCTCGTTTTGATCCTGCTGATGCTTGGCGCTTTCGCCATGCACTTGAAAGTGAAGGACCCGTTCAAAACCGCAGCCCCCGCGCTGGGCATGTTGATCATGGCCGTGGCGATCACCCTGCTTTGATGGAGCCCGGCGGGCGGTCAACTCCTCCGGATTGAGAGCGGCGGTCAGCGTGCCGGGCGTGTCAGCGGAATCCCGCGACCGCCAGATAGGCGTTGAGCACGAGGTAAAGAAGCGCCGGGAGGGTCCGCGCAAAGCTGTCCTTGATGTGCCTGCGGAGAAGGGCACCGCAGAACATCAGGAGCGCGAGTCCGCCGGCGGCGAGTTGCCCGGCAAGAGGAACTGCAAAACCCGCCAAGAGGCCGACCCCTCCCAACATCTGCAGGGCCCCCACCAGGGGCCGGAATCGGGAAACGCCGTAGCGCACATATTCCTGCTGCATGGGAAGCCAGAAAAAGCACGCCGAGCCGAAGCCGAGGAAGGAAATCGCGGAGAAATAGATCAGGGGCACGTCCACAGTCCGGCAGCTTAGTGCGGTTACCGCATTTCGCATGCGGTAATTTGCCCGGTTCGCAGGCCGGGGCGGAGGCCGGTTGAAGCGCAAGCGGAATGGTAGAAGCGGCCGAGGAAACCCAACTTCGCGGCGGCCGCAAGCCGCAGGCAGGCCGCGTTCTGGATCGTCGCCGTCAGGCTAGGTTCCCGGGTCGGTGATGATGCGCGCGCCGCGTTTGTAGCGGACGTAGGAGTAGAACCACTGCACCAGCACGGCGACTTTGTTGCGGAAGCCGACCAGGAAAATCAGGTGGACGAACAGCCAGAGCAGCCAGGCGACGAAACCGCTGAAATGCAGTCCCGCCACTTGCGCGATCGCCGCCGAGCGTCCGATGGTGGCCATCGAACCTTTGTCCCGATAGGTGAAACCGCGCCGCACGGTTTGGTTGCCATCCATTTCCGCGCGCAGCAGCTTGGCCACATGGATTCCCATCTGGATGGCTCCCGGTGAAACCCCCGGCACCAATACTCCGTTGGAATCCGTCAGTGAAACGATGTCGCCGACGGCGAAAACCTCGGGGTGTCCGGGCAGGGTCAGGTCGGGCAGGACCGGGATGCGTCCGCCGCGAGCCAGCTCGATCCCGAGCGTCTGGGTGATCGGGTGGGCCATCACACCTGCCCCCCAGATGACGTTTTCCGCCTCGATGCGCTCGCCGCCAGCGATCAGATAGCCTGACCCCAGGTCCTCGACCCGGCACGAGGTCCGGACTTCCACTCCCAAGGCTTCGAGTTGCGCGCGGGCTTTTTCCGGCAGGGGCGAATCGAACATGTCCAGCACTTGCTTACCGGCTTCGATCAGAATGATTCGCGCGACCGCGGGATCGATGCGGCGGAAGTCGCGCCGCAGGACGTGGCGCACCAGCTCGGCGAAAGCACCCGCCAGCTCGACGCCGGTCGGACCGCCGCCGATCACGACGATGGTCATGAGTTTGCGACGCTTTTCCAGATCGAATTCCATCTCGGCCTGCTCGAAGGCCCGCAGCACGTTGCGCCGGATGCGGATGGCATCGGAGAGCGATTTGAGGCCGGGGGCGTGCTGCGCCCATTCGGGGTGCCCGAAGTAACTGGTGACCGCGCCCAGGCCGATGAGGAGATGGTCGTAGTCGAGGGTCTGTTGTTTGCAATGGATCCTGCGGGCTGCCAGATCGATGCTTACCGCCTCGTCCATCAGCACGGTGATGTCCTTGCGATCGGTGAAAATCGAGCGGATCGGCTGGGCGATTTCCGGCTGGGAAAGGCCTGCGGTGGCCACTTGATAGAGGAGAGGCTGGAACAAGTGGTGGTTCTGCCGGTCCACCATGATGATCTCCGCGTCCTCGTGCTGGAAGGTTTTACAAAACTCCAATCCACCAAAACCCCCACCTAACACCACGATCCGCTTTTTCTTTCCGTCGCTCATTGCGCGCGAGCTTAATGCCGCTTCGCTGCTGAGCAAATTAAAGGTCGCGGGCGAATGCGGCCGTCATTGCGCAAGCGGCAGGCGTTTCGTGCAGTTTGCGCAAGGTTTGCCGGTTTCGCCATCGACGGAAGCGACTTTTCCGCGCTTGTCCTGCATGAGGCAGCCGACGGTTGGGCAATGATCGACGCCGAAGGTGTGCCCGAGTTCGTGATTCACCACCTTGATGAGGCGCGCGAGAAAAACTTCTTCGGTTGGCTGACCGTGGCGCAGGCGGAACGTCGAAACCAGACAGGCCCGCCCGCCGAGTTGACCGAGTCCCATGATTCCCCAGTCCTTGCCCTCGTCGGTCGTTACGGAAATGTCGCTGCGGGTGAGAGCGATGATCTTGGATATTTCCCGGGGAGATCCGGCGGCAAGTAGATCAATGAGGTCTTCGGCCTTGTAGCGATTTCGCGGTGGATAGAATGCGGTTTTGGGCAGAGGCCTTTCTGGCAAAACGACGACCTCCAAGGAATAGAGACTGCGGATTCCCGCCGACACTTGCTCGATGATTTCGGTTTTAACCGGTCCGAGCGGTTGGATTGCAATCGGATTTGCGAAGGCCGGGATGACGAGCGCCAACAGCCAGAATCCGATGCAACCCAAGAATTTCAGCCGCGGGATTCCGGGCCTCAAGGGATGCGGAAGATCTTTTGGTTCGAGGGATCGCGGGCGAGTTGGCCGGATTTGAAACCTTCGATATTGATGACGTTGTAAGGTTCGTAGGGGCTGAGGACCTCGATCGGATTGGCGGTGCGGGCGGCGACCGGATAGGCACCGGTGCCTGTGGGGGCGGGGGCCGGAGCCGGGTCAGGCTGCGGCTGGGGGCTTGGCACCGGGGCAACGTCGTAATCCGGGCCGTAGGGGTTCACCGGTTGGGGCGCGGAGTAGGGATCCTGCCGGTAGCGCGACGGTGGCGGTTCCGGCGGTGGAAAGCAGGCGGCCAGCCCTAGCAGGCTGACGAGGGTGACGGCGATCGGGGTTTTGAACATGGGCGGATGGGACGGACGGTGGAGTGGTTCTATTCGACTCGGGCGGATCTTGCAATCAGATGCTTTGAGAGGATGGCGAGCTTGCGGGGCTTGGAAATGCTGTAGCGTTTGGTGAAAACCTGGAAATGATCGGCGCGCATTTTCTCCAGCAGCAGGTGATAGGTCTCGCCCATGATGCGGGCGGGGACGAGGGCGCGGCGGTCGCTTGCCGGCAGGGCGGCGGCGGCTTCTTGATAGAATTTCTCCGCGCGCTCCGCCTGGTAGTTCATCAGCGCGACGAACCGCGCGTCGTGGACGCGGGCGACGAGGTCCTGCTCGGTGTAATCGAAACGGGCGAGATCCCCGCGTGGCAGATAGATCCGCTGGCCGTTGGATAGATCCTCGCCGATGTCCCGCAGGATGTTGGTGAGTTGGAGGGCGTGGCCGAGGGCGACGGCGTAGTGTTCGGAGCCGGGATCCTGGCAGCCGAACAAGCGCGTGGAAACGAGTCCGACGGCGCAGGCGACTTTCCAGATGTAATCGGATAGATCGTGCCAGGTTTCGAAGCGCTGCGGGTGCAGATCCATCCGGCAGCCGTCGATGATGGCGAGCAGCAGGTCGTCGGGGATCTGATGGCGGTCGCGGAGGGCGATGACTTCCTGTTGGAATTCGTCAGGCGCGTTGAATCCGGAAACCAGGCCGTTTCGCCAGTGGGCGAGCTGTTTCTCGCGCTCGATGATCGGGATTCCGGGATCATCGGCGAGGTCGTCGATGGTGCGGCAGAAGGCGTAGAACACCACCATGTCCTCGCGGCGCTCGCGCGGGAGGATTTTCAGGGCGAAGGCCAGGTTCGACTTTGCCCGGCGGGTGATGTCGGAGGCGGCGGACACGACTGTCAGCGGATGAAACCCCAGTGGCCGGTGGTGACGGGCCAGAGGGCGAAAAGCGCGGGGCCGACGAGGTTGAATTCCTTGACGGGACCCCAGTAGCGGGAATCGAGGGAGTTGCCGGTGTTGTCGCCGAGGGCGGCGTATTCACGCATGCCGGGGCGGGCTTGCAGGGCCAGGGGAAGGGTGGAGTCGGGCGTCGCGAGGTATTGGGAAATCGTCTTTTTCGCCTGCTGGGCCTCGCGTGGATCGGCGAGCACGTAGCCGCCGGAATTGATCGAATAAGGGCCCTGGCCTTGGATCACGCGCTGGATGCCGGGCTCTTGGGCGATTTTCCCATCGACGAGCAGGTTTGGCGATTGGATCGAGAGCGTATCGCCGGGGACGCCACAAAGGCGTTTGATGTAGTGGGAGCCGGCGGCCTGATCGCCGCTGCGCTCGTGGATGCCGCGGATGCCGACGGTGTCGAAAACGAAGACTTCGCCGCGTTTGGGTTTGCGGAAATGGTAGGAAAACTTGTCCACCAGCACGAGATCGCCGGAGTCGATGGTGCCTTCGCAGAGCACGGTGCCTTTGGGAAGCATGCCGTTGTTTCTGCTGGCGATTTGAATCGCGTTGCCCAGACCGATTTGCGAAGCGGGATTGGACGGGGCGGGGAGCATCAGCGGTTTGGAGTCGGTGAACCGGAGTTCGGAGCGGCTGAAAAAGTGCAGGAACTGGGTGTCGCGGATGTCTACGCGACCTTCGCGGGTGAGTGCGAGTTGGCGGTCCTTGTCATTGACGACGTGCACGTAGCTGCGGCCGCGCAGGACTTTTTCAATCATCCGCTGCGGGAAACCCGGCCATTCCTCGACCGGCGTCGGGGTGGCGACGATGCCGTTGAGGGTCGGCTGCATCGAGCCGGTGGGGATGCGGAACGGTTGCAGATAGTAGGCGCGCAGGCCGAGGGCGATGACGATGGCCACGAACATGACCTCGACGTTTTCCTCAAGCCAGTTGAGCGGTTTTTCGTAAGGCAGGGCGTTTTCGCAAATCGCGCGGAGTTGTTTCGAGGCCTCGTTGACCTTGGCCTTGTCCGCCGATTGGATCGCGGCCTGCAAGTCCGTGCGGCGCGACTCGATCTCCGCGACGCGCTCGGGCTTGAGCAGGTCGCGTTTGTAATCCAAGAATTTTTTCGCGCCCTTGAGCAGTTCCTTGGCTTCTTTCTTCCACTTCGGCGTGAACATGGCGGGAGTCTTGAGGCGGATGGGCCTGACTGCAAGCGCGGAAGAGCGCGCTATTTTCCGCCGGCCATGTGGCTGAGCAGGCGTTGGTTGAACTCGTCGGCCATGTTGTAGCCGAGGCGGCGGAGTTGCTGGTCGAGCGCGGCGATGGTGACCATCCGCGCGGTGTCGCGACCGGGGCCGACCGGGACTTCGACGTGCACAACCTGCTGGCCGAGGATTTCGTAGGTTTTCTGCTGCAAGCCGAGGCGGTCCACTTCGTTGAGGTCGGCGTGGGGCTTGAGGGTGACGACGAGGTCGAGGCGTTTGTCCGGGCGGATCGAGGCGAGGCCGTAGAGGTTGGCGACGTTGATGATACCGATGCCGCGGATTTCCATGTAGCCGCGCGAGAGATCGGGGGCGGTGGCGACGAGGTCGCCGCCGACGTATTTG
>JBIPMR010000135.1:0-7622 GCA_044369025.1 Luteolibacter sp. | reverse complement strand
CAACGGCGGCGACAAGGATTTCAAAGCCCAGCTTACCACCATCAAGGGCGCAGCACCCGACGCGGTATTTGTTCCCGGCTATTACAACGACGTCGCCCTCATCGCCATTCAGGCCAAGGAACTCGGCCTGACCATCCCGCTCTTCGGTGGCGACGGCTGGGAATCGGAAAACCTCCTGCAAGTCGGCAAGGACGCCGTCGAGGGCCACTATTTCTCCACCCATTGTTCGCCGGAAGATACCTCGCCGAAGATGGTCTCCTTCGTCGCCGCCTACAAAAAAAAGTATCACAAGACTCCCGACGCGATGGCCGCCCTCGGCTACGACTCCGTCTACGTGCTCGCCGAAGCGATCAAACGCGCCGGCACCACCGAGGGCCCCAAGCTGCGGGACGCGATCGCCGCCACCAAGGATTTCGAAGGCGTGACCGGGAAATTCTCACTCGATGCCAAGCGCGACGCGGTCAAGTCCGCCGCGATTCTCCAGATCAAGGACGGCAAGTTCAAGTTCCTCGAAACCATCGCCCCTTGACCGGTTAGCCAGCGCGCATCGACGATGATTTTACGAACGACTCCCGCCGACCGCCTGTGAACGAGATTTTCCAACAGCTCGTCAACGGCCTGGCCCTCGGCGCGGTTTATGCGCTGATCGCCATCGGTTACACGATGGTTTACGGGGTGCTCCGCTTCATCAACTTCGCCCACGGCGATGTCTTCATGCTCGGTTCCTTCGCCGGATTCTATCTCGCGCCCCACGTCGCAAAATGGCTCCCGTTGCCGGGTTGGGGCGCGTGGACAGTCGTGATGATCCTGACGATGGCCATCTGCGCTGCGATCGGCATCATCATCGAACTGCTGGCCTATCGACCGCTGCGCAACCGTCCGAAACTCACCGTGCTGATCACCGCCATCGGTGTTTCCCTGCTGATCGAATACACCTGCCAGCACAAGGCTTTCTTCGGCGCCTCACAGAAAGCGTTCCCGAAATTGCTGCCTGCGGGTAATTTCACGCTCGGCGGGCTTTCGTTCAACACCACGCAATTCGTCGTCCTCGGCGTGACGCTCGTTCTGCTAGCCGCGCTGACTTTCATCGTGAAAAGAACCCGCATCGGCATGGCGATGCGCGCCGTCTCGCACAACTCCGCCGCGGCCTCGCTGATGGGCATCAGCAACTCGTTCATCATCTCCTTCACCTTCGGCCTCGGCTCCGCGCTCGCCGGCGCGGGCGGCATCCTCTACGGCATGACCTACACCGGCATCGAGCCGCTGATGGGCGTCAACGTCGGGCTGAAAGCCTTCGTCGCCGCCGTGTTAGGCGGCATCGGCAATCTCCCTGGAGCCGCGCTCGGTGGACTCGTGCTCGGCGTGGTGGAAACCTACGCCGGCGGCATGTCGGGCATTTCCACCTACCGCGATGGCATCGCCTTCGCCATCCTGATCATCATTTTGATTTTCAAACCAACCGGCCTGCTCGGTTCCAAACAGATCGAAAAAGTCTGAGAACATGCCGCCTATTTTAAAAGACCCGCGCCTCCTTCTTCTCATCGCCGTCGTGCTCGCGGTGGTGGCGGGCCTGGGCGCGGACCAGATGAATCCGTATTACAGAGGCGTCGTCATCGACATCGGCATCGCGATCATCCTCGCCGTCAGCCTGAATCTGATCAACGGCCACACCGGCCAGTTCAGCCTGGGTCACGCGGGTTTCATGTCGGTGGGAGCCTACGTCTCTGCGATGATCACACTCGAATTGCAAAAAAGCATGGGCCCTGACGCGCTGCCCTGGGCGTTTCTTCCCGCACTCGTCGCCGGTGGCGCGGTCGCTGCGATTGCTGGTTTGTTAGTCGGTGTGCCGTCGCTGCGATTGAAGGGCGACTACCTCGCGATCGTCACGCTTGGATTCGGCGAAATCATCCGCGTGATTTTCCAAAATGTCGAAGCCGCCGGAGCCGCCAGCGGACTCAGCGGCATCCCTAGGCTCACCGGTCTCACGTGGACCTTCATGCTCGCCGCCTTCACCGTGTATGTGGTCGCGTGTCTCGTGAATTCCACCTACGGCCGTGGCTTCATCGCGGTGCACGACGACGAGGTCGCCGCCAGCTCGATGGGCCTGAACCCGACCCGTTACAAGGTCACCGCCTTCGTCATCGGCGCGTTTTTTGCGGGCATCGCCGGTGGTTTGTTCGCCCATCACAAAACCTCGATCACCCCGCAGGTGTTCGACTTTATGAAAAGCTTCGAAGTCGTCGTCATGGTCATCCTCGGCGGCATGGGCCGCACCGCCGGTGTGATCCTCGCCGCGATCCTGCTCACGCTCGCGCCGGAATTCCTGCGCGCCGTGGCGGAATACCGGATGATCATCTACGCGCTGCTCATCATCTTCATGATGATCGCGCGGCCGCAAGGCTTGTTCAATTTCGAGCGGAAGAAGAAACCGTTAGCCGTGAAGCCATGAGCAAACCCCTGCTGGAACTCGAGAACGTCACCATCCGCTTCGGCGGCCTGACGGCGGTGAGCGACGTCAGCCTGAAAGTGGGCGAGGGCGAACTGATCGGCCTCATCGGCCCGAACGGCGCGGGCAAGACCACCGTTTTCAACATGATCACCGGGGTCTATCAACCGACGGAGGGAAAAATCCTGTTCAACGGGAAACCGACCGCCTGCGTGAAACCGCACGTGCTTACCAAAAGCGGCATGGCCCGCACCTTCCAGAACATCCGCCTCTTCGGCTCGATGAGCGTCTTCGACAACGTCCGCGCCGCCACCCAGCTCCACCGCAGCCACGGCATCCGCGAAGCCCTCTGGCGCGGCCGCGCCCATCACGTGGGCGAGAAAGAAGTCGAAGATCGTGTGCTCGAACTGCTCGAAGTCTTCTCACTCCAGGACTACCGCGACGAACCCGCCACCAGCCTGCCTTACGGCGGCCAGCGGCGTTTGGAAATCGTCCGCGCCATGGCCACCCAGCCGAAGCTGCTGTTACTCGACGAGCCCGCCGCCGGAATGAATCCCTCCGAGAAGGAGGACCTGATGCATCTCATCGAGTTCATCCGCAAGCGCTTCGGCATGGCCATCCTGCTCGTCGAGCACGACATGAAAGTCGTCATGGGCATCTGCGAGCGCATCGCCGTCCTCGAATACGGCATCAAGATCGCCGAGGGCACGCCGAAGGAAATCCAGTGTCATCCGAAGGTGATCGAGGCTTATCTCGGGGCGGCGGCTATTTAGTTGATGGTTGAGAGTTGATGGTTGATAGTGAAGAATAAGAAGTTGATGGAAAGATAAGACAATATGTTTGGATTTGAACGACTTGATGTTTGGGCCAAGGCGATCGATTTCGCAGACACCGTTTACTCGGTTACCCGGGATTTTCCTTCTGACGAGCGCTTCGGTTTGACAAACCAGATGCGAAGAGCCGCCGTGTCCATCTCATCCAATATCGCGGAAGGTAGTTCACGAAACTCGCCCAAGGATTTCGCCCGTTTCATTGAGATTGCGACGGGTTCTCTTTTTGAAGTTGTCTCGCAGTCCTTCATCGGAAGGAATCAGGGATTGTTGTCATCCGAAGAATTTGAAATCCTCTATGTTGCCGCCGAGGAACAAGGTCGAATGCTCAGTGGTTTGCGTCGGTCCTTGCTCGGCGATTCGTAGATATTCTCCGAGCTCTTCCTCTTCTCTTTCCATCAACTATCAACTCTCAACCATCAACTCTTCTCTTGCTCTCCGTCGAAAATCTCCACGTCTCCTACGGCGCGATCAAAGCCCTCCACGGCGTCAGCCTGAAGGTGCCTACGGGCAGCATCGTCACGCTCATCGGTGCCAACGGCGCGGGCAAGTCCACCACGCTGCGCGCTCTGTCCGGATTGGTGAAATCCACCGCCGGATCGATCAAATACGATGGCCAGGACATTTCCAAAGTGCCTGCCCACAAAATCGTCGGCCGCGGACTCTGTCATGTGCCGGAAGGACGGATGATTTTCGCCAACCTGACGGTGCATGAAAACCTGAAGATGGGCGCTTATCTCCAACACGACCGCAAATGGATCGCGGAGCAGGCGGAGTATGTTTTCGGTCTGTTTCCCCGGCTCAAGGAACGTGGCAACCAATTCGCCGGCACGTTGTCCGGCGGTGAACAGCAGATGTTGGCCATCGGTCGCGCGCTGCTGAGCAAGCCCAAGTTCCTGATGCTCGACGAACCGTCGCTCGGCATCGCACCGCTGTTGGTGAAGACGATTTTCGAGCGGATCGTGGAGATCAACCGCGAGCAGGGACTGACCATTCTGCTCGTCGAACAGAACGCGAACCTCGCGCTCGACATCTCCAGCTACGCCTACGTGCTCGAAACGGGCAGGATCCTGATTGAAGGCCCGTCCGCCCGACTGAAGGCGGATCCGCAGGTGCAGGCGGCCTATCTTGGATCCTGAACCGGGAGTGCGGACAGCGGATTCGTGTTAGATCCGGAGAGTGGTTTCCGCGCGAGCGGCCCTTTTTGGAGCCACCCCAGATTGTGTTGCCTCCTTACGGATTGGTTTTTTCTCGGCAATGCGCTTGCCATTCGGCGCTCAATCCTCAATGGATGCCGCCGCCGTGACCCAAGAACCGATCCCTCCCCGTCTCAGCCCGCTGGCCACCTTGATTTTCAGTTCGCGATGGTTGCAACTGCCGCTCTATCTGGGGCTGATTGTCGCGCAAGGGGTTTACGTGGTGCTTTTTCTCAAAGAGCTGTGGCACCTGATCTCGGAGGCCACCAGTCTCACCGAGCAGCAGATGATGTTGATCGTGCTCGGCCTCATCGACGTGGTGATGATTTCCAATTTGTTGATGATGGTCATCGTGGGCGGTTATGAAACTTTCGTCTCACGGTTGCGCCTGCACAATCACCCGGACCAGCCCGAGTGGCTGAGTCATGTGAACGCCTCCGTGCTGAAAGTGAAACTGGCGATGGCGATCATCGGGATCAGCTCGGTGCATTTGCTCAAAACCTTCATCGCGGCGGGCAGCCTGGGATTGCCGCAGGCGGCTTCCCATTCGGCGGCCACCGGCGCCCCGATCACCGCCGAGGGCGTGATGTGGCAGACCATCATCCACGGGGTGTTCATTCTTTCCGCGCTGGGCATCGCCTACACGGACCGGGTGATGTTAGGATCACCTCCCTCCAAGACCGGGAAGCCTTAGACGGGTCTGCGCCCCGTGCCCCGGGGAATCGCAAAGCCGCCTACGGGGAAAGCGGCGGCACCTCCATCCGCCGCTGCGTTTCCGACTTATGTCGCCGGGCCTCCTATGGCCCTCGGGATCGCAACTGCAGAGGTCGGCGGATCTCCTAGGGGGGATGAGGAGCGGCGCAGTCATCGCCTCGGAGACCATCCGTTATTTCTCGGACCCGAACAATCTGACAGAGGATCAGATTCTGTGAATCCTGTTCGATCATGAATCAGAGGGTGAGCTGCGCGCCCAATTCGACGACGCGGCCAGGCGGTAGTTTGAAGTAGGCGGTCGCTGGTGAGGCGTTGCGGGCCATCGTTGCGAAGATCGAGAGTCGGATACGGTCGAAGAGGCTGGCTTTTTTGCCGACGGCATAGGTTTCACGGCCGAGGAAATAGGTGGCTTTGCCCGGTTGGAAACGGATGGCCTGCGGGAGGTGTTTTTTCAAGGCGTTGGGAACGTCCGGTTCATCGGCGAATCCGAAGCGTAAAACGACGCGGTGCAGGCCTTCGCCGTTCTCTTCATGGGTGAGCGAGTTGGCTTCCGTCGCGTGGGGTTCGTCCAAGGTGATGACATGGAGGAGAATGAGGCGTTCGTGGAGCACTTGGTTGTGCTTCAGATTGTGGAGCATCGCGCCGGGGACGATGTTGCCGCCGCCCGTCATGTAAATGGCGGTGCCGGAGACCCGGTGGATCTTTCCTTTTTTCAGCTCATGGAGGAGCATCTCGACAGGCATTGAATCCCGCTGGATTCGCGCCCATAGCAATCTTCTGCCCCGCATCCAGATGAGCATCAGCCCCATGAAGCTGCCCGCGATGACCAACGGAAACCAGCCGCCATGGATGATTTTTGAAGCGTTCGCGATCAGGAACGCGCCGTCGATGGAGAGGAAAATGCAGGTCACCGCGCCTGCTTTCAGAGCATTCCAACCCCACACGGAACGCGCGGCGGAGTAAAACAAGAGCGAGGTGATTGTCATCGTCAGGGCGATCGCGATGCCGTAGGCACCGGCGAGCGCCGCAGACGAACCGAACTCGATGACGAGGATGATGCAGGTCGCCGCGAGGAACAGGTTCACCGCCGGCACGTAGACCTGTCCGACGGATTCATCGGAAGTGTGCAGGATGCGGAAACGGGGGAGAACCCCCAGTTGCACGGCCTGGGCGGTGAGTGAGAATGCACCGGAAATAAGAGCTTGGCTCGCGATGATGGCCGCTCCGGTCGCGAGGATCGTCAGCGGGAAACGTAATTGGTCGGGCGCCATGAGGAAAAACGGGCTGCGGATCGCGCTTGGATCGCCGACGAGAAGCGCGGCTTGCCCGAGATAGTTCAAGGCGAGTCCGGGGAGAACGACGGAAAACCAACCGAAACGGATCGGTCGTTTGCCGAAATGCCCGAGATCCGCGTAAAGAGCTTCGCCACCGGTGACGGCGAGGAATACAGCGGCGAGCAATGGCAGGGAGTGCCGCCATTCACGGACCAGGAATGAGACGCCTTCGTAGGGATTGAGCGCGGTGAGGACCTGGGGCTGTTTGATGATCTGGCTAATGCCGAGCAGACCGAGCGTGATGAACCAAACAAGCACCACCGGTCCGAAAATCCGGCCGACGAGTTTCGTGCCGTGCTTCTGAATCGAGAACAACCCGGCAAGCAGCGCGACGGCGATGGGGACAATCCAGTCGTCGAGATAAGGCGCGCTCACCGTCAGGCCCTCGACGGCGCTGAGAACGGAAATTGAAGGGGTGAGCATGCCGTCCGCATAGATCAGTGCCGCGCCAGCGAGGCCGAGGAGCAGGACGGCTTTGGGATCAGTTCCTCCCAGCCGCCGGGTGCCGGAACGGATGAGGGCGGAAAGAGCAAGGATGCCGCCCTCTCCTTTGTTATCCAGCCTCAAGATCATGAAGAGGTATTTCACCGACACGACCAACAGGAGCGACCAAAGAATGAGGGACGCGGCACCCGTCAGGTTTGCTGGGTTGATCGCTACCGCATCGGCGTGCGGACCGGCGAAGCACTCGCGGAAAGCATAGAGAGGACTCGTGCCGATATCACCGAAAACGATGCCCAGCGCGGCAACCGCGGCTCCGGCGATGCGAGGTTTGACGGCGTGGACGCCTGCAGTCGATTTCATCGTATGTGGGTGGAATACCCGCAGCGCTTAGAGGCGTTTGTCGGACCTTGATCAAGAAAATTACCAAAAGGTTGTTCGTTAGGACGCGCTCCCGAGTGGGGCCCTGCTCGTGCGATTGCTCAAAGGTATCGCCTGGTAAGACATGTGGATTCCCTAGCGTTCGCGCATCGCAGAATTCGGGTTGGACTTGGTGATTGTCGGAGTCTATTCTGCGGTCATCAACAATACAGGCCTCGATGCCTCACGCGGGGCCTTTTTTGCCTTGGCCACCAGCGAGGCGGCGAGTTGCCCGTAAAGG
>JBIPMR010000134.1:0-7645 GCA_044369025.1 Luteolibacter sp. | reverse complement strand
AGTCGTTGGAAAAATCGGCGAAGATCGAGTCGGCCACCAGCACTCCGCTGCTGTCTTGCAAGCCGTTGGTATAGTTATGCCGCATATACCAGTCGTTGGCCGCATTGAACTGGTCTTGCCAGGCGATATTTCCAGCCTCCGTCATCGAGTCATACCAGCTGATCCGCAGGTTGCTGTTGACGCGGATGTAGCGGATCAAATCGCGCATGGCGGCAGCATCCGCCGCAGTGCCGCCCTCCGCCTCCTGATTGAAAAACCAACCGTCGAATCCATAATACTGCGCGGTCGCGATCAGCTTGTCGGCGGCAGGATACGTGTTGCCCACCTTGGTGAGAAACGTCTGCACCCAGCTGTAATTTCCACCAAACACCGATGGTGGGAAGAAGATCGTTCCGAGAATCGGCACACCGTTGCGATGGGCGTTGTCGATCATTTCACCCGTCGGCGGGATGAAGTTCATGGCACCGATGCCACCCCAATAGACCGCTTCTTCCAAATACTGCCAGTAAGTGAATGTATAGACTGCGCCGGGACCTCCTTGCGGCCTATCACCTTCATAGGTATCGAGCGCTTGGATGCCGCCTTGGCCTGACTTGGCATTGGCGTTCGCCTTGAGCGCAGCCGGCACGTTGATGCGGCTCTTGAGAGGCACGGTGGCGACGTTGAATGGCGCGTCCGCATCGGTGGCGGGATTCCAGGCCAGCAGCTGGCTGATGGTCCATGAAGGAGTCTTCGGCATGTCCACCTGGACGGGAGGTGCGCCCAGCCACTTCAAAGTCATGGCAGCGCGCTGGGCGGCGAAATCGGCAGGTGTGAGTTTTTGCGCGTAGAGTTTTACCTCACCCACGGAGCCGATGAGATAACGTCCCGAGTTGTCCATGCTGCCCAGCTTGAGCGGCAGGCCCGCGCCGCCAAAATTGGCCTTTGCGACGTTCCCGCTGACTTCGGTTCCACTCAGCGAGTCCCACAGGGTGAGCAAACCGGAGCTTGCGTCGTAATTCACGGCGAAGATGACCGTATTTCCCGCGCTTACCGCGCGATCCGAGGCGGACCGCTGTAGGGTGACGCCGCCCATGTAGGCCTGAATCAATCCCGCGGAACTGTAGCGCAGGCCAAAGCCACCGGTCATCGCCGACGTGATGCCGAGCAGGTCGTTCCAATTCGTGGCGTTGAGTTGGTCCGCTTTTACCGACAGCAGGATCGAAAACCCACTGTGAGTGGAGGCGTCTCCATTGAAGTCCAGCAGGCTCCGAGCATCCGCCGAATCCAGCAGTTGAAGCGACTCTGCCGGCGGGCCGAAACTGACACCCGCCGCCCCGACAGGAAACAGAATGGCCGCGGGATACGTCACGCTGCCGGAGGCGGCAGTAGCATGGTTTGCGTTGCCAGACTGGTCGGTCCATTGCGTCACGGGATTGCCGACCACGCTCGCGGAGACCGTGGCATCCAGACTTTGCAGGAGCAGCGTCACCCATGTGTCGATCATCGTCGCGCGGGCGCTACTGAATTCCGTGGGCGTCAGCACCCCATCATAGATTCGCACCTCACCCACCGACCCTTTCAAGAAACGAGTGGCCGATCCCATTTCACCCAACCTCAGAGTGCCTTCTCCACCGGTGCTGAAGTCGCCTGAGGCTTTGGTCCATGTGGCGATGGTATCATTGAGTGAATCCCATAACTGAACGCTGCCTGTGCCCGCGTCGTAGTTGAAACCGAAAATCACAGAGTCCCCGGGCGCCACTTCCAAGTCGGAGCCCGGGCGCTGGAAAGTCACCCCGCCCAAGTAAGCTTGGATGACGCCGCTCTGTGAAACACGCAGGCCAAATCCGCCCTGACTGATGGTGGAGGTCAGCCCTATGAGATCATTCCAGTCGGTGGTGATCAGACTATCCACGCGCACCGCGACCAGCACCGCGAAGCCTGACTTCCCGGCAGCGGCCCCGCTGAAATTGAGCACGGCATCGGTATCTGCGGCGTCGAGCAGCTGCAAGCCGTTGCGAGTGCCGCCGAAATCCAAGCCGACCTTGCCTGAGGCAAATGAAATGCTGGCAGGATAAATGACCGTCCCGATTTTTGAAGTCGCATGGTTTGCATTGCCCGACTTGTCAGCCCAGACGCTCACGATATTGGGGGCATCCTTGGTAATGCTCGCAGGATCGGCGGCGGTTACCTTCTGGAATAAGGCGGCGTGTGCCGACGAATCCCAGCCGAGCATCCAAAAACAAAGACATGCGGTCCATCGCGCCATGGTCGCACAGAAGTTTACTGGCCTGCACATCATTTCCGTCCAGCAGGTGGTTGAACATCCACCAAATCGGGTCGAGCGGAACCTTTCTTGAACCCCTCGCTGATCGTAAGTAATAGATGTAATTTCAGGTTCAATGTGGATTCAGGATGGGATTACCGAGGCTCTGGTACTCACCCGTTGGTCCGGGCCGGCTTGTTTTTGCAGTTCGCCAATTGCGAGGATGAGCGCCATCCGCGCGTTGGCCCGGGCGGTCGCGAGGGAGGAACCCGAGCTACTGCCGCGCATTGTGATCCAGGAGAGCGAAAGCAATCCGACCGCAGTGACCGTCAACAGGATCATGAGGGAGAGCGTGACGACGAGTGCAAAACCCCGGTTTCTGCCGCGAGCACGACTGCAGGGAAAGGGATGTTGGATCGAGGTAAAGATCATGAACGGAACCGGGTCTTTGAAAGTTTGGGTTTGGCCGCCTACAATCCGACCTCAATCATCTTTCGGCCGACGGAGGCGTTTTCTGGACATTCGGTATCGAATGGCAAGCCCTTAGGCTACCTCAGCCACGAGGGGCGAACCAGTCCCCAAACCGGGGACAATGAGGCGGATTCAAGATGATAGCACGATACTAATTTCGCTCGATAGGTCACTGCCGCTCTCCAGCAGCCTTGGACGATTCAAGAATCTGGCCATCCTTCAGCAAGCGTGCGCGCAGTTTCTCATAATGCACCTCCTGCACCGGAATATTCCCTTCGATGGCCATTGCCGCCGCCGTCGCCGCGGATTGACCGAGTATCATCAACACCGGCTCCATGCGGATCGAACCGAACGCGATGTGCGAACTGGACAGGCACGATGTGACAAAAAGATTGTCCGCCTGGCCGGCTTTGGGCACAAGCGAGCCATAAGCGATTTGATAAGGTCCTTTGGTGGAAACACCGATATCACCTTCGTTCTGCACATGACCGTCCGGCGTGATATAGCGCTGCACGTTGTGTGAATCGATGGTGTAGGATCCCATGCCGACGGAGTCCGGCGTAACGCGCTGCTTGAGGATGTCACCGCCAGTCATCACATAGGAGCCAATCATCCGCCGCGCTTCGCGAATGTAGAGTTGATAGGGCCAGTGGCCGTTGTCCGCGAACTCATCTTTGGGCAGGCCCCACAGCCGCATGCGCTGCCGCACTTCATCCGGCACGCGAGGATCGTTCGCGATGAAGTAAAGCCAGCCCTGCTGATAGTTCTGATGGTTGCGGATGATCTCGCGACGGCGATCATCGGACGCCTCGGGGTAATCATGATTCCCCCCGATGAAATCGAAGCTCATCGGGCCGTGGTTGTTGACGTCGGTCTTACGATTCGGCAGCGGATCAAACTTTTTGAAAGCATCACGCCAGCCGGTGGCAAAGATCCGCAACAACAGCTCGTAGTGACTTGGGTCGTATCCCGCGGGCTTTGGAAACGCCACCCGGTTTTCAGGCACATCGGTCAGACACAGGCGATAGCAATAGGCTTGGACTTTCTTGTCACCCGCACCGTATTCACCCGGAGGTTCCATGCTCACGCCCCAGATCACGCCGCTCGTTGGATCGCCAGGAACAACGTATGGGCTCACGGGTTGCTTGAGCACGCCGAAATGATGTTGATGGTGAAGGACGCCGACCTGCACGCCATTCCACTTCTCGTCATAGACACTCTGCGCCTCTCGCCCGACGTGATAGTCCACACCTGCCGCAGCCATCAAATCCGCCTCATAGGTCGTATCGATGAACATTTTCGCCGCGAACTTCCTACCGCTCAGCGTGGTGATTTTTGAAATACTCGCCCCGTCTTTCGTGACACCGTTCTCGCGATCAAGCGGTTCATCTCGATAGACCGGAATGCTGAACTCCTTGACGTATGATTCGAAAACCTCTTCGGCCACACTTGGCTCGAACACCCACATGGTTCGGGTCGCATCATCCTTGGCGCGGGTTCCCTGACCGTGGTTGCCATATTGGTCGCGAGACTGCCATTCCCATGATTCCGGTCTTTCGTAATGCTGCCAAACGCGGTAATGAAACTCGCGTGCCAGACCACCGATCACGGCCGTTTTCCCCGTATCCGCAAATCCCAATCCACTGCTAGACATTCCGCCGAGATGTTTGTCCGGTGTGACAATCATCACGGACTTGCCCATGCGCGCCGCCTGCACCGCCGCCATCACCCCGCTGGGCGTGCTGCCATAGATGCAAATGTCCATCTCGGCAACCCCGGCGGGAGTGTCCTGCTTGAGGTCAAACCGAGCTGCGCCGGTCGCCGCCAACAGGAAGGTTGTCATAAACGTGGTGTGGATGGAGTGAAGTAGTTTCATCAATTTGAATCTCGGAAAAGATCAGGGATTCGGCTTCTGCCTTGGCGTCGCACCGCCGCGCTGGATGTGCTGGCGCAAGGTGGTGGCAAGCTCGTTGAACATTTCCTTTTCCGGCTCGCGGGATAGCAGGCATCGTCGGCAGCCTCAGGGAATCCCCACCGGGTTAGTGTATCTCCCGTCGATCACTTGCTGGCTGGACTGTGACTCGACATGCCCATCGAACATGCAGACATTGAACTTGGGGCCGCCGTGCCGACCGACAGCAGGACTGTGACCAGATGCCCATTGCGAGGGATTTTTCCAGATCGCATACCACCCCTTTTTCGGATGATTACCAACCATCACATCCCCGACCAACCAAGTCTTCTCAGGCGAGGTAATATGGAACATTCGGACCGGCTTTGTAGTCGCATCAATCGGTGTTTTGAAGATTCCTTGGACCACTCCGTAGCCGCCGTAATTGTCGCTCACGTGGTCAGAGGCAGGACAAGTCCAAACGCCTTTACCGCAGGGCTTCGAGCTTTGAGTTTGGCCGTCCCAGTCTGACAAATAGCCTTTTGAGGCTACAACCACTGGCCAGATCGGAGAATTGGCACTACCCACATCCGTTCCCGCGATCAGAAACGGCTGGTTGTTGAACTCCGAATAGTACATGATCAGGGACGCGCCCACTTGCTTGAGATTCCCCACGCAAACCGACTCCCTCGCCTTTTCCCGCATCTTTCTAACCATCGTAAAACTCGTCGCCGCCAATACGGCGATGATGGAGATCACGACGAGAAGTTCCACAAGGGTGAAGCCTCGACGTGCACTCCGCGTATCTGTAAATCGGCTTGCTTGGGTTTGGGTCATTCGATTGATCAATTCGACTTGGGGTTTGCGTTTGAATGGAAGATGGAGGTTCGCTGACGCGCTACCTGGGTCAAATTACCTCGCCAGATTGGAGCTGACTAGTCCTCAAAACGGGGACAGTCGGCACTCGTTCTATGGACAACTGTCGAGGACAGTCCAAACACCTGCGCAGGCTGTTCTGGGGAGAGATTCCAGCCAATTTGAGGGCGATCAATCTTTTGAAAGACCGCGAAATCGAACAGAGAGACTCCGTAAGCTCCTGTAGGTTTGTTGCCAAGGACCACACATATCTCCGGCACCGCACGCAGCCCCCATGCGACGTTGGGCTTCGGACTTTACCTGCTGGCGGCGTCATGAACCTCGGCCTGCCCCCATTCTTCCTGCCCCATGTGATCAAGCAGCCCCTTCTCGTCAGCAACCCGCTCGACTTCGTTTTGCTCACCGACCGCTTTTCCTCCTCACCGGTGCACCGGGGCAATCCCGTCACCGCCCTCATCCATCTTCCGATCAACGACTACTGCCAGCGGTATGAAAAACTTCTTCGCCAGCGGCTACACCAGCTACCCGGCGGCTACGAATTGTCCGTGCTGCGGGTCGTCCGTGAGCTGGAGGAGGTTTGCTTCCGCATTGCCCAACACTCAGCCGCCCCGGGGTCATCTGGAGAGGAGGTTAGCCCGACGAAGGACCTGCGGGATATTCAGCCATAGGCACCCGCGAACCGCAACGCTCTCCCGTCCGATAGAGGCAGTATTCGGGCAACCGCGTTTTTCCAATCCTAACAACAAGGGAGCCTTTCGGCTCCCTAAGTCGCTGACTTTGAAAATGGTGGGTAGAGATGGATTCGAACCAACGTAAGCTTTCGCTAGCAGATTTACAGTCTGTCTCCAAACAGATTATCAATGAGTTATGAATGATGACGATTGATACCAAATGATCGTTTACAACTCATTGGTTATGAGTCTATTCTTTATTCATGAGCAAGATCAAAGGTGATCAGACGCAATCAAGCGTTCGTGAAATAATTGCCGGAAAACTGCCGGAAGATTCCGGGGCCGTTAGGCTGTCGAGGAGCGACTCGCGCTACTGGAACGTCGCTGGGCGCTTGTTCAAGGATCATGGCGTGGCCGACTATTCTTGCCGCTTCTCAATCCGGGGGGAACGCAACCAAGTTTGCCTCAACACCTCCAACCAGCGCGAGGCAGCGAAACGTGCAGCGACGTTGTTCACTTTGGTTTCGCAAAACGGATGGAAAACCGGACTCGCCCTCTACCGACCTGCACCTGAGAAAACGGAACAGCCGGAGCTGACGGTCGGCACTTTCATAAAGACTGCGGTGACAATCTCCTCCGCGCGCAGCCAGAGCATCAACGCTTACACAAAGGCGTTCAGACGAATCGTCTCAGAAATCAAGGGTATCTCAAATGCCGGCAAACACGTCGCGCGCGGCAGCGGCTCGACGGATTGGCGCAGCAAAGTCGATGCTGTCGAATTGATCACCATCGCACCCACGGATGTCATTGCGTGGAAGAACAAACGCTTGCGAGATGCGGAGGCCGACCCGCTGGCTAAACGGAGGGCAGTCGTCACCGTCAACAGCCTGATTCGCAACGCCAAGGCCCTCTTCGGCAAGAAGGTCCTGCCTTTCGCAGAGCAATCTCTGAAATTGCCGCGTCCCCTGCCCTTCGAGGGCGTGACGCTAGAGAGGCCCCCGTCGATGCGCTATGTATCAAAGATCGACCCCTACGCCTTGCTTGCCACGGCAAAAGAGGAACTCTTGGCATCTGACCCCGAGGCGTTCAAGGTGCTAATTCTAGCACTTGTCTGCGGCCTGCGACGGTCGGAAATCGATAACCTGTTGTGGCGGGCCTTCGACTTCCCGGGGGCGTCCGTCAGAGTGGAAACCTCTGAATTCCACCAGCTCAAGAGCGAGGACAGTGCCGGTGTGATCGATCTTGACCCCGATACACTCGCGCTGTTTCGAGGTTACCGTGCGAGACATCCCAAGTCCGTCTTTGTCATCGAGAGTTCCAAGCAACCACGCACCCAAATGAAATCGCGCGGTTACCGCTGTGACGAGGTCTTCATGCGGGTGCTCTCCTGGCTCAGGGGTCAGGGAGTGGAGGCAAACAAACCACTTCATACTCTTCGGAAGGAAATAGGCAGCATCATTGCCAGCGAGCACGGGATTTTCGAGGCCAGCC
>JBIPMR010000133.1:0-7648 GCA_044369025.1 Luteolibacter sp. | reverse complement strand
CCACCGATTGGCCTCCACCCGCACCGCCGTCCGGTCATTAAGCCTTCACCTGCCCTAGCAGCCAACTGCGGTAGGGCGCGGCGACGGCGGCTGGATCCAGCGCGATGATTTCGGGGACTTCGTAGGGGTGCAGCCCGGTGAGCGCTTGTTGGAAGGCGGGGAAAACGGCGCGGGTGGTTTTGAAAATCGCGAGGATTTCGGCGGAGGTTTCGATTTCCCCCTGCCAGCGGTAGATCGATTCCACGGCGGGGATGAGATTGACGCAGGCTGCGAGTTGCCTTTCCACCAAGGCTGTGCCAATTTGTCGCGCCTGCTCCGCTTCGGGGAATGTGCAAAGGATCACTAACACGTCACTCATGGCCATTCCCGAACACCGTAAAGCCCGCGCCGGCAAACTCAAGCTGAAGTCCGGCTTCCTGGAGAAGCTGGTGTCACGGCTGGATCGGGTGGAATCCGGCGAGGTCCAACAGATCGTGACGCGGCTGCTGCATGAGAAGGGGTTTTTGGAAAAGGTCTTCGAGGCGCTGCGCGAAGGGGTGATCATACTGGATCCCGGCGGGGTGATCGGCTTCGTGAACCGGGCGGCCTGCCAGTTTTTCGGGCTCGATCCGGAGCGGGCGACCGGCGAAGTGATTTCCTCACAGATCCGCGGACTGGATTGGAGCACTTTGGGAAAACCCGGGCGCACGATCAGCCGCGATCTGGAGGTTTTCTATCCGGAGAACCGCTATCTGAATTTCTATCTGGCGCCGATCGATGGCCATGACGACGAGAGCGAGTCGCTGGGTTACGTGATGCTCGTCCGCGATCTCACCAGCACCCGGGCCGAGGCGGAGGAAACGCTGGAGTCCGAGCGGCTGAACGCGCTGACGATGTTGGCCGCCGGCGTCGCCCATGAGATCGGGAATCCGCTCAACTCGCTGGACATCCACCTGCAATTGTTAGGCCGGAAACTGCGCAAGCTGCCGCCCGGGGACCGCGCGCCGTTGGAGGCGAACCTGAACACGGCGCGCGAGGAGATCCAGCGGCTGGACACCATTTTGAAACAATTCCTCAGCGCCGTGCGGCCGACCATTCCGCTGCGCGAGCGGCGCGACCTGCACGCGCTGCTGCATGAAACGCTTAGATTGTTAGAGCAGGAACTGGCATCGCGGAAAATCTCGGTGCAGCTCGATTTGGCGCAATCGATGCCGCCCGCGATGGTGGATCCCGGGCAGTTCCAACAGGTTTTTTACAATCTCATCCGCAATGCCTCGCAGGCGATCCCCGGCGACCACGGCCAGATCACCATCCGCACGCGGGTGAACGACTACGAGCACGTCATCTCGATCGAGGACAACGGCACCGGCATTTCCCCGGAGCACATGGGCGCGATCTTCGAGCCTTACCGGACGACGAAGTCCACCGGTTCCGGACTGGGCCTGCTGATCGTCCGTCGCATCGTCCGCGAACATGGCGGCGAAATCGCCATCGAGAGCGAGGAAAACCACGGCACCCGCGTCCTCATCCACCTGCCGCGCGCCGAGCGGTCGGTGAGACTGCTCGGCGCGCCGGATCCGGATCCGGTGATCGATCTGGATTGATCCTAACTTCAAACATCAGATTCAAAATGCTACCCACCCTGCTCATCGTAGAAGACGAACGCGCGACCCGCGACGGGCTGCGCAGTGCGCTGGAGGAGGAATTCGAGGTCTATACGGCGGCGGGCAAGAGTGAGGCGCTGGCGATCTTGAAAAGCGAGCCGGTCAAGCTGCTGCTCACCGACCTGCGGCTCGGCGGCGACTCGGGGATGGATTTGTTGGACGCGGCGTTGGCGCTGCCGGATCCGCCGGTGGCGATCATGATGACCGCTTACGGATCGGTGGACACCGCGGTGGAGGCGATGCGCCGCGGCGCGTGGCATTTCGTGACCAAGCCGCTCAATCTCGACGAGGTGGAACTGCAGCTCAAGCGCGCGCTGCGCAGCCGGACGCTGGAAACCGAGAACCAGCAACTTACCCAGCAGGTCAAAAAATCCCACAAACTGGAGCGCCTGATCGGGAAATCCGCGGCGATCGGCAAAGTTTCCGAGCTCATCCAACAAGTCGCGGCGACGCGGGCGACGGTGCTCATCGAAGGGGAATCGGGAACCGGCAAGGAGGTGGTGGCCACCACGCTGCACCATCTGTCCGGCAGGCCGGCGGCGAAGCTGGTGACGGTGCACTGCGCCGCGCTGTCGCCACAATTGTTAGAAAGCGAGCTTTTCGGCCACGAGAAGGGCGCCTTCACCGGCGCGTCGCAACGCCGGATCGGCCGCTTCGAGCAGGCGGACGGCGGCACGCTTTTCCTCGACGAAATCGGCGAGATCGACGCGAACACCCAGGTGAAGCTGCTGCGGGTGCTCTCGGAGCGCAGCCTGGAGCGGGTCGGCTCGAACGCGCCGATCAAGGTGGACGTGCGGGTGATCGCGGCGACCAACAAGAATCTGCGGGAGCTGGTGGATCGGGGAAATTTCCGCGAGGACCTGTATTTCCGGCTCAACGTGGTGAAAATCGAGATGCCGCCGCTGCGAACGCGGCGGGAGGACATCGTGCTGTTGGCGCAAAGTTTCCTTCAGGAATTCGCGAAGGAAAATGACAGGCCGGTGAAACCGCTGACCGATGCGGCGATGGAGCTGCTGCTCGCCTACTCGTGGCCGGGCAACGTGCGCGAGCTGCGCACGGCCATCGAACACGGGGTGGTGATGAGCAACGATGCGGTGATTGATGCTCGCCACCTTCCGCAATTCCTGCTGTTTGAGCGCACGCCCGCTTCCGATTCCCGACCGCTTGCCAAAATCACCCTTGATGCCCCGGCAGAATTCAACTTGCATGCGCTCGAAACCAATACGATCCGAGCCGCCCTCAGCACTGCGGGGGGCAACCGCACTCATGCGGCGGATCTGCTTGGCGTCAGCCGCAGAACCCTTCAGCGCAAGTTGAAGGAACTCGGCCTTTGAATTTCAGCCCCTGCATTCATCCCCATTATTCATGAGTATCAACTCTTCTAGCTTCGATACCGGCGTGATCATCCGCCGCAGTTTGTTCTTTCTGGTTCTGGTCGCTCTCACTCTTGGAAATCTTTTCACGCTGTTCCGCGGGCTGAATTCGCCGCAGGCGATGGATCAGGCGCAGATCGCCCGGGAAATCGCCCGGGGCAACGGCTTCACCACGAAAATGATCCGGCCGGTGGCCTACGATCAGGCGCAAAAGGCGCAGAGCCGCTCGATTTCGCTGCTCGGTTTCCAGGACACCTATCACTCGCCGCTCAACCCGCTGCTCAACGCCGCCGTTTTGAAACTCATCGGCGCGGACAATTCGGACGACTGGCAGATGAATGAAAACGAAATGGTGTTCCCGCTGGACCGGGTGATCGCCACCGTCAGCACCTTGTTTTTCCTGATGGCCATCGGCGTGAATTACCTGCTGATCTCGCGGATTTTCGACGCCAAGATCGCCGGGGTGTGTGCGATCCTGATGTTGTTTTGCGAGGTGTTCTGGGAATACTCGCTGAGCGGACTGCCGCAAATGCTGATGCTGCTGCTGTTTTCCTGCGGCATCTATTTCGTCTATCGGGCGGTGGAAGCCGCGTCGGAAGGCCGCATCGCAATGACGCCCGCCATCGTCGCCGGGGTGTTTTTCACGCTGCTGGCGCTGACCCACTGGATGACGGTGTGGATCGCGCTGGGTTACATCATCTTCGCCGCCGTCGCCTTCCGCCCGCGCGGGATCGTCGGAATCTCGGTGTTGGCGCTGCTGCTGATCGCGGGGATCGGGCCGGTATTGCGAAACCAGAGCATCACGGGTTCGCCGTTCGGGACGGCATTTCTCACCCTTTACAACGGCTTGGGCAACGGTTCGGAAACCACCGTGATGCGCACCGCCGATCTCTCCGCCGCGCCGCTGGTGCTCGACGGCCTGATTTCAAAAATCCTCCGCACCACCCTGCTGCAAACCACCGACATTATTCCGTTCCTCGCCGGCATCATCATCGCGCCGCTGTTTTTCCTCTCGCTGCTCCATCCATTCAAACGCAGCGCCATCGCCAATTTCCGCTGGGCCATCCTGCTGATGTGGGTGACCACCGCCTTCGGCCTGGCGATTTTCGGCATCACCACCGAGAAACTCGATCCGAATCAGCTCCACCTGCTGTTCGCGCCGATCATGACCGCTTACGGTCTGGCATTCGTCTCGATTTTGTGGAGCCGCCTGGAATTTGTCGCCAGCACGCCCATCCTCCGGAATGTCCACCACATCGTGATCGTGGGGATTTGCGCGCTGCCTTTGATCCTCTCCCTGCCGCAGAAAGTCCGCGTCGGCATGGACCGCCGCGACCGCGGTGGAGTCCCCCATTGGCCGCCTTATTACGCGCCGGCCCTGAACAGCAAGGAGTCCGGGCTCAAAGGCTGGGTCAGCGAAAAACAAATCGTTTTCTCCGATCAACCGTGGGCCGTCGCATGGTATGCGGACCGGGTGAGCATCTGGCTGCCACCCACCCGCCAGGGTTTTGAAAACCTGGAAACCATCGCCGCCGATCTTCAGACTCCCGTCGTCGGCATCCTGGTTTCGCCCTCGTCCCATGGCTCCGGGCCGGTTTCGGAAGTGGCGGATTCCTACAAGGATTTCACCTCGCTGGTCTTGAATGGCCGGGTGCTGATCGCCACCTACCCGCCGGGGGTGACGATCTTCGACAAGGATTCGAGAATTTCCGCGATCACCAAGCGTTTCCCCTTTCCACAGCCGCTCGTCGGGATGGACATGGTTTACTACAGCGACCGCGCGATCCGCGCCGCCGGCACCTCATCCAATCCATAAATCCAACCATGGCCCGCCGCAAAACCAGCCACGAAGAAGACGGGGAGTCCCCTTCGTTTGAAGATGCCCTCGCCGGGCTGGAAGCCATCGTCGAGGCGATGGAGCACGAGCAACTCCCGCTGGAAGATCTGGTCACGCATTATGAAAAAGGCTCCGCCTTGCTCAACCGCTGTGAAGCGATTCTCCAAGCCGCGCGCGGGCGCATCGAGCTGATCACCCTCCGCACCCAAAATGAAATCGCCCTGGAATCCCCCGCCAGAACCGTAGATACGCCAGAAACCCACACGCCGACCGATTCTCCGGACGATTCCGACGACGACGACGATAATGACATCCGCCTCTTCTAATCCACCCCCACTCGGCCCTCTGCTTTCGTCGATTCATTCCCCCTGCGATGTCAAAAAACTCGCGGACGAGGAGCTCTTGGAACTTGCCGTTGAAATCCGCCACACGCTGATCGATTCGCTCTCGAAAACCGGCGGCCACCTCGGCCCGAATCTCGGGGTCGTCGAGTTGAGCGTCGCGCTGCACCGGGTGTTTTCCACGCCCAAGGACAAATTCGTATTCGATGTCTCCCACCAGGGCTACGTGCACAAAATGCTGACCGGGCGCGCGGCGCAGATCCATACGATCCGCACCTACAAGGGCCTCAACGGTTTCCTGCTGCGCAGCGAATCCGAGCACGATTGTTACGGCGCGGGCCACGCCGGCACCGCGCTGTCCGCCGCGCTCGGCATGGCCGCCGCGCGGGATCTCGCCGGTGGTGACAACCACGTCGTCGCCGTCGCCGGCGATGCCGCGTTCACCTGCGGCCCGACGCTTGAGGCGCTCAACAACATTTCGGAAACCACCAAGAAATTCATCGTCGTGCTCAACGACAACGAGTGGTCCATCGATAAAAACGTCGGTGCCATCGCCCGGTATTTCAACGCGCTCCAAACGCATCACACCTACGCCGCGGTGCGCCGCCAGGCTGCGGATTTCGTCGAAAAAATCGCGGGCAAAGCCGTGCGCACCCTCGCCCACAAGGTCGAAGAAGGCGCCAAGAACCTGCTGTTTCAAAACGTGCTGTTCGAGAAATTCGGCATGCGCTATTTCGGCCCGATCGACGGCCACGACCTGCCGCTGTTGATCAGAACCTTCGAGCACCTCAAAACGCTTCACGAGCCGGTCGTGCTCCACATCATCACGGAAAAAGGCCGCGGCTACCAACCGGCGCTCGACAACCCCGGGAAATTCCACGGGCTCGGCACTTACAAGATCGAGGACGGCTCCACCGACGCCACCGCCACGCCGACCTGCTCGGACATCTTCGGCCGCACGGTGACGGATTTCGCCAAGAAGGATCCCAAAATCGTCGCCATCACCGCCGCCATGCCCGGCGGGACCAAGCTGGAGATTTTCAAAAACGAACTGCCGGACCGCTACTACGATGTCGGCATCGCCGAGGAGCACGCGGCGCTGTTTGCCTGCGGGCTGGCGACCGGAGGATTCCGCCCGTTTCTCGCGATTTACTCCACTTTCATGCAACGCGCCTACGACATGATCCTGCATGACATGGCGCTGCAAGGTCTGCCCGTCCGCCTCTGCATGGACCGCGGCGGCCTGTCTGGCGATGACGGCCCGACGCACCACGGACTTTTCGACATCGGCTATCTGCGCCACATCCCCGGCATCATCCACATGCAGCCGAAGGATGAGGATGAATTCGTCGACATGCTGCACACCATGGCGCACTACGACGCCGGTCCCTCCGCCATCCGCTACCCGCGCGGCGTGATCAAGGGCACACCGATCAAGGCCACTCCCGAATTGTTGGAAATCGGCAAGGCGGAAGTCGTCGCCGACGGCACCGACGTGGCCCTCATCGGTCTCGGCACCCTGTTCCAAATGGCGGAACGCACCAAAATCATGCTGGAGGCGCGGGGATTATCGGTCGCGCTGATCAACCCGCGTTTCATCAAGCCGCTGGATGCCCGGGTGCTCGAGGAATACGGCCGGAAATGCAAAGTCGTCTGCACCTTCGAGGACCACGTGCTGTTCAACGGCTTCGGTGCGTCGGTCATCGAGCTTTTGCACATCGCCGGGATCCACACGCCGATCGAGCGGATCGGTTGGCCGGACCAGTTTATCGAACACGGCAAGCCGGAAACCCTGCGCGAGCTTCACGGCCTCACCGCCGAAGCGGCCACCGGAAAAGTGCTGCGACATTTCCCGGTGGATTGAAGGCGGTCTCCGCCTCAGCGGGCGGCGGCATCCTGGATCTTGTCGCCGGTTTTTTCAACGTCCTGACCGAAGCCACGGGCGGTGCTGCACGACGAGGTCGCCCCGGCCACCAGGAGCATCGCCGCACCGGTTGCGATTGCGAAGACGCGGATCTTGGATGGCTTGGACTGCTGGCAGTTCAGTTTTGAGATGATGATTGGATTCATGGCACTGGAGTCTTTGCAAGCCACGCGCCAATTCCCCAAAAAGCCGCAAGCCTCTCATTTTAAGGGCATCTCGGATTCATTAGCCGCCGCAAATCTCCCGCTTGAGATTGCATCCTGCACGAAAACGGACTCCACCGCATGAATTTGCACGATTGGCGCGCCGCAGGGTGTTCAGTTGAATCCCCTAAAGGCTTGGTCTTGAAATACTTACCAAATGGCTCGGATTGAGGCACGCCGAATGATAAGGAGTCTTCGGACCAATCTAGAAAATTGCATGGATATTCTCATCGTTGACGACGAAAAGTCGATTCGCTTAACCACCTCCTTCGCTTTGGAGTCCGAGGGGCATTACGTGGAGACCGCCGAAGACGGAACACTCGCCAT
>JBIPMR010000132.1:0-7650 GCA_044369025.1 Luteolibacter sp. | reverse complement strand
GGCGACTTTGGATTGCGGGGCAAACAAGGCACCGGCCGGGTCATCGACGACATTGCGGAACGCGCCGATGGCCTCGCGGTCGCGGCCGAGCAGGCGGTAGCAATTTCCGGCGAAATAATTCCCGCGCGGCCGGTCTTCGGGTTTGGCGGCATTCGCGGCGTAACGCTCGAACATGGGCGCGGCGAAGGCGTATTCCCCCTTGTTGTAATGGTCGGCGGCGAGGGTGTAAGCGGCGGCGGCGGCCCATTTGCCCTGGCCGTAGCGGTTCAACAAGGTGCTGAAACAACGTTTTCCCTCATCGATCTGGCCGGATTGATAGTGGCTGTTTCCGAGATACCACCAGGCCATTTCCGCGTTGGGGTGGCTGGGGAAAGAGCTGAGATATTCGGTGAAAATCTGGGCGGCGCGCTGATAGTAGGAGACGCGGTTGTCCTGGCTGGTGCTCGCTTGGGCGGTATCGTAGAGGTTTTTTCCGCGCAGGAAGAAATCGCTGGAGGCGTCCGGGGTCAGGGCCGGATCGACGACTCCGGCCCGCGGAACCTGGGCGATGGCCGGGCTGGCGGCGATGAAGATGAGTGCGAGCGCGCGTTTCACGATACAGGGAGCTTGGAGCGTTCCGGGAAATTTGCCAAGCGAATCACTGCTTCGGCTCCGGGCGTTGGGTGGCGAAGGAAATATTCCAAATGCCGGATTTCTGGCAGGTGTCGATGACCTCGACGATGCGCTGGTAAGGCACGTCGCCGTCGCCGCGGATGCGGACGGGTTGGTTCTCGTATTGCTTGGCGATGGCGGTGAGTTTCCCGCGAAGCTGCTCCAGATCCACCGTGATGCCTTCCACGCGGATGGTGCTGTCGGGGAGGATGTTGATGATGATTTCGCCGCGCTGGCGGTCGGGATCCGCGCCTTCCTGGGCGGTGGGGACCGAAACATTGAGCTCGGTTTCCGATTTGCTGTATTGCCAGCTGGTGATGAAAAAGCACAGCAGCAGCAGCACGATGTCGATCATCGGGGCCAATTGCAGGGCAATCGGCGGCGGTTGGCGGGTGGTGAACTTCATCGGTGCTGGCGATTAGATTCCGTGAAGATCGGGTCGCTCGCCGCCGAGAGGCGAGGTGGCGGCGGCCGGGACAGGCATGGCGTAATCCTCGCGAGGACGATGGGCCGTGGCGGGCTGGCGCTCTAACTGGGCGTGCAGCAGCGCCATGAGATGGGTCGTCGCCGCTTCCATTTCCGAAACGTATTTCTGCACCCGGCCGCGGAAGATCGCGTAAAAGATGAAGGCGGGAATGCTGATGGCGAGTCCGCCGGCGGTGGCGATGAGCGCTTCGGAAACGCCTTCGGCCAGGCCCATTTGCTTCACCCCGGCGACTTCCCCGGAGGAGATTTCGAGGAAGGCCTTGATCATGCCGATCACGGTGCCGAGCAGGCCGACCATCGGGGCGATGGCTCCGATATCCGCGAGGTAGGTGATGCGGGAGAAAAGCATGCTGGTCTGGCGCGAGCCTTCCGACTGGGCGACTTCGCGCACGTTTTCAAAGGCGGAATCCGGGTGGGCGGTGGCGAAATCCAGGGTCTTCTGGGTGATGCGGGCCATGCACTCGTTGCGGCGCAGGGCGAACGAGGCGAGGCCGAGGTAATCGCGCTTGCGGATCATGGTTTCCGTCGTGTTCATGAACCGATCACTCACGATGGCATTCCGGCGGATGGTTAGAAAAAACAGCATGATCAGCAACAAGGTGATCACCGACATGAGTGCGAGCGGGTACATCATCACCCCGCCCTTTGCCAGGATTTCCAGGAAGTTCACCTCCTTGGATGGCTCGGGCAGCTCTGCGGCGGATGCGGCGAGCGAGGAAAGGAAGAACCCTGCGAAGGTCATTTGGAAGCACTTCATGAAGATGGAAAACACTAGCGATCTCGCGAGCCAACGCAAGCCCGGCCTCAAACGCGGGTTTGCTACGGAAATCTTTGCCAAATCTTTCATCTCCCCCGGCGCGGGTGAAATCCGGAATTTCAGTTGATCTTTCCGTTTCCGGCCCTTCGATCACCCCAGCCCATGCCCGAACCGGATTTCAAAGCCAAGCTCCGCGAGGTGCCCCACAAGCCCGGGGTTTACCTGATGAAGGACCGGCTGGGCTCGATCATCTACGTCGGCAAGGCGCTCGATTTGAAACGCCGCGTTTCCTCGTATTTCATGCCGTCGCAGAAAATGCGCTCGAACGTGAAAACCCGCGCGCTCATCGATTCGATCCACGATTTCGAATTCCACACCGTCCGCAACGAGGAGGAATCGCTGCTGCTAGAGGGGAAGCTGATCAAGGATTACCGACCGCGCTACAACGTCGCCTTCCGCGATGACAAACGCTTCCTGCTGGTCAAGATCCGCCTCGCCGATCCGTGGCCGCGCTTCCGCACCACCCGCATG
This sequence comes from Luteolibacter sp., assembly GCA_044369025.1. Classification (GTDB taxonomy): domain Bacteria; phylum Verrucomicrobiota; class Verrucomicrobiia; order Verrucomicrobiales; family Akkermansiaceae; genus Luteolibacter. Next base: position 5,225 of record JBIPMR010000132.1, on the reverse strand, counting down.
AAAAAGGACGACGGCTCGCGTTATTTCGGGCCGTTTCCGCACTCGAGCGCGCTCCACAGCACGCTGGAGTGGTTGAACCGCGGCTTCGGGTTGCGCGTCTGCCGCCCGGTCAATCCCGGCGAAAACGACTACCGCCATTGCAACGCGGACATCATCCGGAACTGCTCGGCACCCTGCGTCGGCCGCATCGACCCCGCCGCCTACATGGAGAAAATCGAAGAGGCCTGCCGCGTGTTGGAGGGCAAGGGCAAGCGCGAGGTTTTCGACAAACTTCGCGAGGAAATGACCGCCGCCGCCGAAAACCTCGATTTCGAAAAAGCCGCCAACCTCCGCGACATCCTCCAGAACCTCGAAAAAACCCTCAGCCCCACCCGCCAGTTCAGCCGCGGCCGTGGCGTGCAAACCACGGTCAAGCCCACCGAGGATCTCGCGGAACTCGGCGAGGAGCTCCACCTCGCCGGGCCGCCGCGCGTGATGGAGTGCTTTGATATTTCCAACGTTTCCTCGAATCACATCGTCGCCTCGATGGTCCGCTTCACCGATGGCAAGCCGGACAATCAGAACTACCGCCGTTACCGCATCAAGACGGTCGAGGGCCAGGACGACTTCGCCTCCATGGCCGAGGTCATCCGCCGCCGCTACTCGCGCATTCTGATGGAGAACAACGCCGCCAATCCCGAGGCCGAGTTCTCCCAGGAAAACCTCGTGGACGCCCAGCGCCGTCTCGCCCGCGAGGGCCGCGCGAAAATCGTGCTGCCGGATCTGGTGATCGTCGATGGTGGCAAAGGCCAGCTCGGTATGGCCGTTAGGGAACTCAACGCCCTCGGCCTCCACGACCTGCCCGTCGTCGGCCTCGCCAAGCAGCACGAGGAAGTGTTCATCCCCGGCCGCAGTGAATCGATCCGCATCCCTCATGACCGCGGCGCGCTGAAACTGCTCCAGCGCATCCGCGATGAGGCGCACCGGTTCGCCAACGGCTACAACGCCCTGCTCTACCGCCGCCGGATGAAGGAGAGCTTGTTAGACGATTGCCCCGGCATGTCTTCCAACAAAAAGCGCGTTCTGCTGGAAAAGTTCGGCAGCGTCGCCCGTCTGAAAAAAGCCGGAGCCGACGAAATCGCCGCGCTTCCCGGGATTTCCAGAAAATCCGCCGAAACCCTGCTGGAGTTCCTGCGGCGGAACGATTGACCCGCCGATCGTGCAAGGCGCACGGAGGGAATCGCAGATGACGCGATGATGCACGACTTGGCGGTCATCATTCGTTGAAAAACCGTTTGGCACCCCACTTGCAAAGGAATGATCAGATCCGGCTTTTCCGGGAACCCAATTCAAATCATGAAAACCAATTCCATTGCCGCCATCGTCAGCGCTTCCGCCATCGCTCTCTTCGTCACCTCTTGCGACTCGAAGCAAGAGCAAGTCCGCGAGGAAAAACTTGAGCAAAAGGCGGAGAACATCGACGCCACCGCCGACCAACTCCGCAAGGACGGTGAGAAAGTCGCCGACATGAAGGAAGCCAACGCCGACGCAATCCGCAAAAACAGCGAACGTGCCGCCGATGCGACCGAAGACAGCGCCGACGCCACCCGTAAGAACGTCGAAAACCGCGCGGACCAGATTGAAGAAGCTGCCGACGACGTCCGCGAAAAGAAGTAATCCGGATTCGATCCGTTTCCCGAAAGCCGCCGTCCTCCCGAGGGCTGCGGCTTTTTCGTTTCCCACGATGAATTTCTTCCTATTGTGACGGCCCTCCATCAAGCTCCACGCGCCATGACCACTCCATCAGACATCGTGCTCGGCTCGCTGATCGGCGATGCCCTCGCCCTCGGCCCGCACTGGATCTATCAGCAGAAGGAACTCCGCCAGAAATTCGGCCACATCATGGACTACCTGCCGCCCGCCACCGCCTATCATGCGGGAAAACAAGCCGGCGATCTCACCCATCTCGGCGATCAATCGCTGCTGCTGCTCCGTTCGATCGCTGAGATTGGCGCATTCGATCTCCACCACTACGCCGCAGCCTGGCGCGCCTTTTGGGAAGACCCGGCGACCCTTTCCTACCGCGATGGAGCGACGAAATCCACGCTCTCCCACCTCAAAGCCGGCCGGGCTCCGGAATCGGCCGCCTCGGACTCCTCCGATCTGGCAGGTGCCGTCCACATCGCCCCGCTGTTTCTGCTGCCCTGGGAAAATGACGAGCTGCAATTCGCCGCCGCCCGCAGCCTAACAGGCTTCACCCATGGTGATCCCGCGATCCTCGAAACAGCAGAGTTTCTAACCCGCCTCACCCTCGCCGTCCATCGCGGCAGCAGCATTCCCGACGCCCTCGAGCAAACCGCCGCACTTCCCCATTGGAATGCGTTCCGCTCGGAATGGATTGACGCGGCCAAGGCCTCCGCCGCCTCGCCCGCCACCGATTCCGAAGCGCTCTTCGATCACGGCCTCACCTGCCACCTTCCGGACGCGTTCACCGGCGTTTGCCACCTGCTGCTGCGCCATCCGGAATCCCCTGCAGACGCGCTCATCGCCAACATCAACGCCGGTGGCGATTCTGCCGCGCGCGGCATGGTTCTCGGAATGGTTTATGGCGCGCGCCATCCCGTTTCCTCACTACCTCCAGCCTGGCTCAGCGGGCTTAAATCCCGCGGGGAAATCGTCACCCTGATCCAGAAACCCGCCTGATGGAAACCTACGATCTCATCGTGCTCGGCGGCGGCCGGGCCGCCAATCTCGCGATCGCCGCCAGCAAGGCCGGATGGAAAACCGCCCTCATCGAGCGTGATCAGTTAGGCGGCACCTGCCCGAATCGCGGCTGCGTCCCGTCCAAGCTGCTCATTGGCTTTTCTGACGCCGCCCGCCACGCGCGCAACGCCGGACGCCATTTCATCAAATCGGATTTCCAAGGCGTGGATCTCCAAAAGATTTTCACCAGCGTCAACGAATATGTCAGCGGCGTGGACAGCCGCTACGAAGGCCGCGTCGATACCGCCGATGTCACGCTCATCCGCGGCGAGGGCCGCTTCACCGGGCACCATCAAATCACCGCCGCCGGCCGCACGCTCACCGCTTCCAAGATCGTCATCGCCACCGGTTCTCGCCCGTCGCCGCCACCCTTCGCCGGACTTCCGGTCTGGGCCAGCGATGATCTTTTCCCGCTCCGCACCGCGCCGCCGAAGAGCCTACTGGTCATCGGCGGCGGGATCATCGGCTGTGAGATGTCCTCGTTTTTTTCAGCCGTCGGCGTCGAGACCCGCTTGTTCGTCCGGGACGAGCGGCTGCTGGATAAGGAAGATCTGGAAATCGAGCGGGTTTTTCAAAAGGAATTCACCCGCCATGTGCCCACGCACTTCAAGGCCACCCTCAATCATCTCACCCACGCGCACGACGGCTTTACCGCCACGTTTCTAACACCGGATGGCGAGCAAAGCTTCCGCGCCGAGCGCGTGCTCTTTGCCATCGGCCGCCAACCCAACAGCGATCTGCTGGATCTCGGAAAAACCGGCCTAGCACCCGATGATCGCGGCTTTATCCCGGTCAACGACCACTTGGAAACCGCGGTTCCCGGCATTTACGCCACCGGCGATGTGAACGGCCGTTACATGTTGCAACATGCCGCCGCTTTCGAAGTTCAGTTTCTCCGGCAGAAATTCTTCAAAGGCGAGACCGCGCCCATCGCTGAAGGACAAATCGCGCACGCCGTGTTCTCCCATCCGGAAGTCGCGGCGGTCGGCCTGACCGAAGAAGAGCTCAAATCTAGCGGCGTTCCCCACGTGGCGGTTTTCGAGGACTGGCTGGCCAGCGCCCGTTTGGAAGCCATGCGCATCGAATACCCGCGGGTGAAGCTGCTCGTTTCACCCGCCGACTATTCGATTCTCGGCTGCCATCTCGTCGGCCCGGAATCCTCCACCATCCTCCATCAGGTGATGACCGTGATGCGCCTCAAAAACGATGTCCGCGAACTCGCCAAGATCATCCACATCCACCCGGCGCTCAACGAGTGCCTGTTCGCCGCCGCGGTCAAAGCCGTCGTCAAGGTGGGCCAGCAGCGGGCCCGGTGAAGGGCCAATGTGGCACGATTAGAAGAAAATACTGGCATGATTACGGGTGATGTGGCATGAATAGTGGCGCGGAAGGGGGGTTTTAGGGGTAATCATGCCACTAAAACCACCAATCCCCCAATAATCATGCCACAACAAGTTCCAGCTCTCGAACTCACCCAACTCCATCGTTTGATCCAAACGCGGGAGAACGGCGCATCCGTGAAAGAGCTTCTGGCGCTTCCGTCGGTGGATTTTCCCAAGCGCACCTTGCAACGCAGGCTGGACCAATTGGTCTCCCAAGGCACCCTCCTCCCCGTGGGCGAGGGGCGGGCCAGGCGTTATGTTTCCGCCGTGAAACCTTTCACCCTTGGGACCATGCCCTCCGCCATGTTGCGGGAGGAGCCTCCGGTTTTGCGCGGCGGGCATGAATGGTTGTCGATGGAGTCGTTGCAGCAGCGCGCCGCGCTCCAGCTACCCATGTCCAGGCGCAGGCCCGTGGGCTATCAGGGGAGTTTTCTGGAAGCCTATCAGCCGAACACCACCTTCTATCTCCCCGGAAAACTGCGAGACGAGCTGGGGGAGATCGGTCAGGTGGGCCTCGGCGAACTTCCGGCCGGCACCTATCTGCGCCAGGTCATGGACCGGCTGCTCATCGATCTATCGTGGAACTCCAGCCGTTTGGAAGGGAACACCTATTCCCTGTTGGAAACCCAGCGGCTGCTCGAACTCGGCGAGAACGCGGAAGGCAAGGGCGCGCAGGAAACCCAGATGATTCTCAACCACAAGGCGGCGATTGAAATGCTGGCGGAGGACGCGGCCGAGATCCGCTTCAACCGCTACACCATCTGCAATCTCCACGCCCTGCTGGCCGATGGCTTGCTGCCGGATCCCGCCGCCGGCGGGCGGGTGCGCTCGCGTCCGGTCGGGATCAGCGGGACGGTTTTCCATCCTCTGGAGGTGCCTCAACAGATCGAGCAACGGTTTGACATGATCATGGAGAAGGCCAGTGCGGTTAGGGATTCTTTCGAGCAGGCGTTTTTCGTGATGGTGCATCTGCCGTATTTGCAGCCCTTCGAGGATGTGAACAAACGGGTGTCGCGGCTTGCCGCGAACATCCCGCTCGTCCTGCACAATCTCTGCCCGCTTTCGTTCGTGGATGTGGAGCCGCATGATTATATCGGCGGC
>JBIPMR010000131.1:0-7678 GCA_044369025.1 Luteolibacter sp. | reverse complement strand
AAGGCAGGAGCCGTATGAGGTAATTCCTCACGTACGGATCTGCGCGGGGGGCCGCCGGCAACGGCGGTTCCTACCGCAATCCTTGGGTTTGAATATTGACGTGGGATTGAATGGCGTCTGTTCGGTATCATCATCGGCCGATCGCCTCTCCTCATTTCAAAAACCCGATCGTCCACGGATGCTTGAAGGGCTCGTTGTTGGCCGCTTTCAGAGTCGCGATGATCGCGATCACGATCCAGGCGAAAAAGCCAAAGCCGCAGCTCAAGATGCTCCACAGCGTCCATGAGATATTGAAATTGATCACCTTTTTGCCTTCCTCATTCACTGCGGGCACCGTGTCTTTTTTGACCAACCACAAAATGAGAGGCCCGAGAATGTTGCCGCCGGTCGGAAAAATGAAGGCGGCAAAGGACAGTAGCTCAAGATAGAGCCGCCAGTTGGTGGAGGTGTTAGGCAGGGATGGGGGAGGAGTTTCCATGATGATTGGCCTTTGCGTGCAGTACTCTGGAAGTTTCGCGATTTCCGGTCAAGTCCGGAACGGTTCGGCATGGTTGCAACCCCGGATGTTGAATCATGGTTCCCAATCCGTGATTTCCCTGTTTGAAACCCTGACGGAAATTCAGGGAACCATGAAACCATCACCCCACCAGCGTCCTTCGGGGACTCGCTGCCGCATTTTCGCCGGGAGGTCCGCCGCGCTTTCCGGAGCATCCCACGTGTTCGGCCGTGGCAACAGGATCGGAAAAATCTCCGCGGCTCCCAATTCCCGCACGCCCAAGGCCATCCACACCGCCGTCGAGGCCGGGCGGAAAGGCAGCGAACACGGCCAGCTCATCGATGAGGCGACCGCGAAGTTCATCGCCGAAAAGGGCGTCTGATGGCGCCGGCGCCCTCGCGGCTCACCGGTTTTCCCACATGCTCACTGCCGCGCGGCAAGGTGCTGTTGGCCAGCTGTCTGATGCTGACGGGCGACCGTTGAAAACGCGACATCCACCCGGAGTTTTTTCAAACCTTGCTGAGGCCATGCGTTTTTGCAAAATCCGGCCTCAGGATCGCATGAAACCAACCCCGCTCTTTCTCTCCCTTGCCGCCGCCGCCACGGTGGTTCTCGCGTCCTGCTCCGCGCCGATTTCGTTTCAGAAAATCGCCATCAAGACGCCGGTGGGGAACTTTCAAGAGGCGCCGTTGTCGGAGGCGCTCCGTGAATTGGAAGCGGGCAAGGCCGCCCGCGATCCGCTGGCGTCCAGCGGCCACTTTTTCGACTGCGCCCGGCTCGCCGGGAAACTGGCTTTGGGCGGTGAACCCGGAGCACTCGCCCTTTACAATCAGGCGACGGGGTTGCTGGTCGAGCGCCTGGCGGAAAACCAGACTCTCCCGTGGCACCGGGCCATCAGCCTCGGCGGCGGAGCCACTCTGCGCGGCCAATTGGAACCCGGCGCTCCGGCGGCGGAACGCCGGTATGTCAATGTGGACAGCCTGAAATTCGGCGGGGTTTACGCCAGCATCCACGCGACTCGTCCCGGAGTGGGCGCGCCCTTGGTCGCCATCGCCCCGGAAAACCAGGATTTGCGGCAGACCTACGCAACCTCGGATTCCCACAAGTGTCTCACCGCCGTGCTGCGTTTCGACAGCGGCAAGTCCGCAACCTTGGAGCTTCACGATCCGCTCGAAGTGGAAAAAATCGCCATCGCGGGCCGCAACCCGCCGCTGGCGGCCGATTTCAGCGCTCCGGTATCCATGCAGATGTGCATCCACCGGCCTGACAAACTCGGACTCGTCCGCCTGCTCAATCCCCAGAAATATTCCGACACCGCGCGTCTCATTCGGCTCCAGGCCTACGACCGCCGGCGCACTCCGGTGCTTTTTGTGCATGGTCTCGATTCCACCCCAGCCACCTGGGCGCTGATGTATCACAGCCTGATGCGGGACCCGGCGATCCGGAAAAACTATCAGTTCTGGGTCTTCAGTTATCCCAGCGGCTATCCCTATCCGTATTCCGCCTCGCTGCTGCGCAAGGAGCTCGACGGCGTGAAGCGCGCGTTTCCGCCAGGCAGGGAAATGATCATCGTCGGCCACAGCATGGGCGGCATGATCAGCCGCCTGATGGTCACCGATGCGGATGACCGGATCTGGCGCGCGATGTTCGGCCGATCCCCGGCGGAAACCTCCATCCGCGGTGCCAGTCGCGAGCTGCTTGAGGACTCGGTGGTGTTCAACCGCCGCCGTGAAATCGACACCGCCATTTTCATCGCCTCGCCGCACCGCGGTTCCGAGCTCTCCAATCATTTCATCGGCCGCATGTTCTCCCGGCTGGTCCGCATGCCCGGCTTCATCACGGACGCCCGGAACGCCTTCGCCTCCATCCTCACGGCGGACGCCGCCTCCCTTCAGCTCGACCGTGCGCCTAACAGTATTGACACGCTTTCCCCTGACAACCGCTTCGTGCGCGCGGTCAACAAGATCCCCATCGCCCCCGGCATCACCTATCACTCGATCATCGGGGATCGCGGCAAAGGCAACACGCCCGATTCCAGTGACGGCGTGGTGCCCTACTGGAGCTCGCACTTGAGTGGCGCGGCTTCGGAAAAAATCGTGCCGTCCGGCCACGGCGCCCACGAAAACCCCGAAGGCATCGAGGAGGTGCGGCGGATTCTCAATCTCCGCTTGAAGCAGCGGTAGATCCCCGGCTTCTCACGCCGATCGCCACCTTTGACGGGGGATTCTCATTACCGCCGGCGCGCTCCCCACGAACAAGGCCCGGCTTTCGGGCTCGGGTCTGGCGGCAATGCTGCTGCCCGTCGGATTCAAAGTGATGACCGACTGGTCGAGGCTCAGAGCCGTCGGATTCAGCCAGAACAAGATATGGTTGCCTGCCTGACTCCAATGGGTGGTAGGTGCGGCATGCAGACCGCATGCGCCAAGGCGGGCTCGCGAAAAAAGTGGCTGGGTATTTCATGAACCGGGGAGGGGGGGTGTGGCGGGACACTTAAGAGATCTTGATGTCGGCCAATATTGATCTCAAAAAAAAGATGGAACGTTTGCGGTGGTATCCTGTCTGCTGTTTGCCGACAACTCCCCGAATCCTTGATTTTCCGGGGAAATCGAGTCGCAGGGTTGACGCTTTGGGTTTCGCATGCACAATCCCGCCGCCGGGCGGAAGAGCCGCATCGGTCTTCACACATATTGTTATGACCACCATTGCCATCAACGGATTCGGCCGCATCGGCCGCCTTGTCTTCCGTGCCCTCGTCGAACAAGGCCACCTTGGAACCACCTTCAACGTCGTCGCCGTCGGTGACATCGTTCCTGCGGACAACCTCGCCTACCTCCTGAAGTATGACTCCACGCAGGGTCGCTTCTCCGGCACGGTTTCCTCGAAGAAGTCCTCCCCCGAGCTCGAAGACGACGACATCATCGTTGTCAACGGTCACGACATCAAGGTTGTCAGCGCCCGCAGCCCGGAAGGCCTGCCCTGGAAAGAACTCGGTGTCGAAGTCGTCATCGAATCCACCGGCCTCTTCACCGAAGCGGAAAAAGCCAAGGGGCACATCACCGCCGGTGCCAAAAAAGTCATCATTTCCGCACCGGCCAAGGGTGAGGACGCCACCTTCGTCGTCGGCGTCAACGATGGCCTCTACGATCCCGCCAAGCATCACATCATCTCCAACGCCAGCTGCACCACCAACTGCCTTGCGCCGATCGTCCACGTGCTGCTCAAGGAAGGTTTCGGCATCGCCGAAGGCCTGATGACCACCATCCACTCCTACACCGCCACCCAGAAAACGGTGGACGGTCCATCCAAGAAGGATTGGAAAGGCGGCCGTTCGGCAGCCATCAACATCATTCCTTCCACCACCGGAGCCGCCAAGGCGGTCGCGCTCGTCTGTCCTGAAGTGGCCGGCAAGCTCACCGGCATGGCGTTCCGCGTGCCGACTCCGACCGTTTCCGCAGTCGACCTCACCGTGAAAACCGTGAAGGAAACCTCGCTCAAGGAAATCAAGGCCGCCCTCAAGAACGCCTCCGAAACCTACCTCAAGGGCATCCTCGAATACACCGACGACGAAGTGGTCTCCACCGACTTCATCCACTCGCCGGCTTCGTCGATCTTCGACGCCGGCTCCTCGATCGAGCTGAACTCGACCTTCTTCAAGCTCGTCAGCTGGTATGACAACGAGTGGGGCTACTCCAACCGCGTCATCGACCTTCTCACCGACGTCGTGAAAAAGGGGATCTGATAGCTCTTGCTAGAACTTGATTTGAAAACGGCGGTCCGCGAGGGCTGCCGTTTTTTCGTCAGGGGGACTCATCGATCCGCACCAGGCTTTCGATTTCAAGGGGTGTGAACTCCATGCCCTGCAATCTCAGCCGCAGATGTTTCGCCGATGAGGAATTCTTGCTCGGCATCAGGTGAATCACGCCCTCCAGGATCCGGTCGCGGTCCGTCAGCTTCACCCGCACCGGGGAGCTCAGCACGATGCCCCAGCGCAGTTCGAAAGCCCGTTTTCGCTCGTCCAGGGCTTTCCGCCAGTTCTTGAATCCGGCTTCCGAACCGGCGGCGCTGAAGTTGAATTCTCCCTGGTTGAACGACATGGTGGATGGCTTCTAGCCGCTTCGGATTCACTCGGCAAACTCCAATCTCACCCGGTTGGGCGCAGCACGAGGAAATTTCTCACCGGGCGATTCCATGCCGGGCGTCTGACAGCCGGCCCGCCCGACACCGCGCCGGAAACCCAGAGATCGGCGGAGCGTCCGCCGTCGAGGTTGAGGGCGTGGTGGATTTTCCAACCGGCGGGTTGGCTGTTCGCGAGCGCCAGACCGAGATTTGCCAAGCTGCATGGCGAGCCGCGACCGATCCACCAGCGGGTTTCGCCGTCCCAGAGGATCACCATGCGGACGCTGGTTTTGGCGGCATCCAGTCCTGAAACCGGCTGGCTGTTTTCAACCAGCAAGGGGCCGGCCTGAATCAGCTCCCGCATCCCGCCCGCAGTGGATCGCCCGAGTTGTTCACGGCGGGAAATCTCGGTGGTGCCCGCCTCGTTTTCATGCCAAACCCCGCTGCCCAAAGAGGACGCGGGGTTCCAATTTCCGGAGGATTTTCCCGATGAAACGACGAGTCCGAGCGGCGCACCTGCCGGCGTGAAAAATCCCGCGTTGATGGCGGCGATTCCTCCCACGGAGCGGGCGGCGGCAGCGGCGTCGGTGAATTGCGAGCCGGGGCCCTTTGCCTGATCCGCGACGACGAGGCGATGGCTGCGGGAATCAAAAGCCACGCCCTCGAAAGTGATTCCCGAAATTTCCCCGGCAGTGAAACGCGGCGGGCGGGACGGGATGGAAACCACGGGCTTCGGGGCTTCCACCACCCTGGCCTGCGCCACGGGTTCCGGCCGCACAGGCTCCGCGCGAAAACACGCTCCGAGCCCAGGAAGAACCAGCAGGACGGTCAACAATCGCATGGGTGGAAGTCTCATGCTTGGCGAACTCCGATGCCAAGCAGCGTTTGGAATTTCGGGGCCTCGGTTTCCCGATCCGCCACCACCGTTTCGATTTGGCGGAAGCCGGATTTCTCGAGCATCGCCGCTAGGTCGCTTTCGGAGAATCCCAGCCAGCGGTCGGCGTAAAGCTCGCGCGCCTCTTCGAAGTGGTGCTGCACCAGATCCAACACGATCAATCTTCCGCCGGGTTTCAAAATCCGGAATGCCGAATCCAGCGCCCGCTGCGGGTGCTCCGCATGATGCAGTGCCTGGCTCAGAATCGCCAAATCCAAGCTGGCGTCCTCGATGGGCGGGTTCTCGATATCGCCGAGCCGGTATTCGAGGTTTTTCAAGCCGTTTTGAATCGCCAGCTCCTGCCCGAACTCGACCATCTTCGGCGACAAATCCACCGCAATCACCTGCTCCGCGCGCTGGGCTAACAATTGTGCCAGCGTTCCCTCGCCGGCTCCCAAGTCCGCCACCACCCGGTAGTTGAGCACCTTGATCAACGCCTCGGCGAGGGCCTTCCACGATCGGCCGGGCACGTAGTCCTTGCCAAACCGCCCCGCGAGTTCGTCGAAATACGCCCGTGCGCTGTCCTTGCGTTTCCTCAGCAAATGCCGCAGCGCGCTCTTGTCCGCCGCCACTTCCGGCACTTCCGCTGCCGCCAACCGCGCCACTTCCATCAACCCCGATTCCGCCGCGCACGAGTAAATATTGTTCTTCCCGCTGCGCTCATCCGTCACCAGTCCCTCGATTTTCAACTGCGAAAGCTGGGTCGATATCCGGCTTTGGCCCATCCCCAAAACCTCCTGCAACTCAGCCACCGACAACGCCTCATTCTCCACCAGCATCAAAATCCGCAGGCGGGTGGGGTCGGAAAGCAGCTTCAGAGATTTCAGCATTGACGGCATGGCGGGGCGAATATATCAACGCATCACGATTTGACGATACGAAAAATAAAAAGCACATGAGCACCTTCATTTTCTCCTCAGAGTCGGTTGGCGAAGGCCACCCGGACAAAGTCGCCGACACCATCTCGGATGCCATCCTCGACGCCTGCCTCACCATCGATCCCACCAGCCGGGTGGCTTGCGAAACCTTCGTGAAAAGCAACATCGTGGTGGTCGGCGGCGAAATCACCATCCCGAAGATCGGCCAGAAGCCGATCGGTTCCGTGATCAACATCGAGAACGTCATCCGTGAAGCGGTCCGTGGCATCGGCTACATCAACAGCGACGACATTTTCCACGCCGACCAGATTTTCATCAACAATTACCTGACCACGCAGTCCCCGGACATCGCCCAAGGCGTCGATGCGAAAAAAGCGAAAGGCAAAAAACACGGGGAGCAAGGGGCCGGCGACCAAGGCATCATGTTTGGCTACGCCTGCAATGAAACCCCCGAGCTGATGCCCGCGCCGATCATGTTCGCCCACCGCCTCGGCCGCGAGCTCACCAAGATCCGCAAGGCCGGCAAGCTCGCCAAGTGGCTCCGCCCGGACGCGAAGTCGCAGGTCTCTGTCGAATATGTCGATGGCAAGCCGACCCGCATCGTCAACGTCGTCATTTCCACCCAGCACGCCGCCGGAGTGGAACACGCCGTGATCGAAAAATTCTGCATCGAGCAAGTGATCAAGAAGGTCCTGCCGAAGAACATGCTCACCAAGGACACCGAGTATCTGATCAACCCCACCGGCAACTTCGTCGTCGGCGGTCCTCAGGGCGACTCCGGCCTCACCGGCCGCAAGATCATCGTCGATACCTACGGTGGCACCGGCCGTCACGGTGGTGGCGCTTTCTCCGGCAAGGACCCGTCGAAGGTCGACCGCTCCGCCGCCTACATGGGCCGCTGGGTTGCGAAAAACGTCGTCGCCGCGAAACTCGCCACCAAGTGCGAGGTCCAGTTTGCCTACGCCATCGGCCACCCGCTTCCCGTCAGCGTGCACGTCGATACCTTCGGCACCGGCACCAAGCCCGACGCCGCGATTCTCGCCGCGATCCTGAAGGTGTTCTCCTTCAAGCCCGCCGATATCGTCAAACAACTCAACCTCCTCCGCCCGATCTATTCGAAGTCCACCAACTATGGCCACTTCGGAAAAGACGACGCCGATCTCACCTGGGAAGCCACCGACAAGGCGGCCGCTCTCATCAAGGCGATCGGCTGACCGCCTGAGACTTAAGACAAGAAGACGTAAGACTTAAGAG
>JBIPMR010000130.1:0-7685 GCA_044369025.1 Luteolibacter sp. | reverse complement strand
GCGCTCGGCAGCGCGGGCATCGCTTCGCCGCGTGGCTTGGCGGTCGGGAATCCTTGGGCGGGAAGGGGTTTCATGGTTTCGGTGGAACGGTTGGAGTGGAGGAAGTGGAGGAAGTGGAGGAAGTGGCGGTGGGCTCGGCGGCGATGGAGTGGCTGACGATGGTTTGATCGGAAACACCGGGGAAGGTGGTGATGGTCATCGACTCACGGCAGAGTCGCAAATGCCGGAGCGTGCCGCTGACGTTGCTCATCGCCTGAAGGCCGGGAATCACTTCGAGGGCACCCGCCCCCCGGCGCTGGCGGCCGATGCCGTCGGAGCGGTAGATTTCAAAGGTGGTATGGGAATCGGCGTCACCCTCGGCGGAGACCCGGATGTGGACGCCATCGGTGAAGACCCGGAAGGCGATCGGCTTCATCGGGATCGGCGTGACCTGCGGGCCGACCATTTTGAAATGGGATTGTAACAGGAAATCGCCGACATGCCTGAACTCGCCGCCCGTGGCCGGGAGCATGCAGAAAAGCAGGGTGATGGTCACTGGAATCCGCATCATTCACCCACATCCCAAAGGGAGTCCTGGTTGTTGCCGGAGGGGTCGTAAGGGACCCCGGAGCCGGCATTGATCACAGGGGGAGAGACGCTGACGAGAATCGGATAGGTGGCGCCGGTCAGGGATTTGACCGTCGGCATCGCGGTGGGGTTGTTAGGAAGATAGGAGAGCAGCAGGGCGGGCGTCAGGCTGCTGACCGCCACCGTGGGATTGTCCGCCAGATACATGCGCTGGGCGGTGTAAACCGAGCGCAGGGTCTCGGTGGCCGACCGTGCGAGCTTCCATTCATCGATCTTGCGCGAGGTAAACATCCCGGTCTGGACCAAGGCGAGCAGCACCATGATGACCACGGTCATTTCCAGCAAGGTGAATGCTTGGCTGAAACGGGGTTGTCGATGGTTCTTCATGACGGGATGGTTTTGGACGGAATATGAATATCTGCGAAGCGGGAAATCAAGTATCCTCAGCCTTTCATGATTTCGAGGGTCTCCATGAAATTTTTCCGGAATTCGGGATCCTCGACGAGGCTTTTGACATACAGCAAAACGAAAAACGCGCAGACGGCCATGACCCCCATCGAGATCAGCCACCAGCTCAGGGATTTCTCCTTGGGGGCGATGAACGGGACATACCAGGCGTCACCATCCACGATCTGGGTGGTATACATTTGGCTGTTTTCCTTGAGCACGGCGATGAGTGCGTCGGCGGCCTTGCTGCTCTTGGCCACAAACAAATGCTTGTAGCGTTTGCCCGGGACCTCGGGAAGTTCCACCGCACGGATTCCCGGGGGCACCGTCTCGGGCGGGCGGAGGGTGTGGATGTGCGTTTCATACACATACTTTTCACGCAGCCAACGATCGAAACGGGTGAGTTGCATAGTCAGTGATAGGTGAGGTGTTACATGCCGGATTGCATCATCTTCGGTCCCATCAGGAAGATAGGCAGGAAGGTGCCGATGAATACCGCGGCGATGAGGCTGACGGCGATGATCAGGACCAGGAAGCTGATCGCGGCGGCGAAGGCGTTCATGTGGTTCTGCAAATCCTCCTCATACATTTCCGAGAGCATCGAGAGCTGGGCGTCGAGGGAGGCGGATTTCTCGCCGATCGCAAGCATGTGGGTCACCTGCGCGTCCACCGAGGTGTATTTGGCGAAGGCGGTCGAGAGCGGGACTCCGGAGTGCTCGTATTTGTCCGCCGCCGTCCGCAGTTCATGATAGAACGGCGTGTTGCGGACGCTGTTCGCGGAGACGCGGATGGATTTGGCGAGGTTGATGCCATTGGAATGCAGCAGCCCGATGGTGGAAATAAAGGTCATTTGGCGCATGCTCATGATCAGCAGGCGCAGCAGCCGCCATTTGGACATCACGAATCCGAGGATGATATTGCGGACATGCGCGGAGCGGAAAATGATCGTCAGGATGGTGATCAGCCCGATCACAAACACCGGCCAGGACGCCCGGGTGAAATGGCTTACCTGGAAAGAGATCGCAGTCATGCCATCGGGTTTCGCGCCGACACCGCTTAACATCTCCTCCACCTGCGGGACGATCTTCACCTGCGAGACGATGAAGGCTCCCAACAGCACACCGATGATGACGCAAGGAGTGATGGTGGCTTTCTTGAGCTGCTTTTGGAAAAACAACTCACTCTTCAGTCGGTCCGCCAGCGCTTGGAACGCGCGGTGGAGCTGCCCGGCATCCGAGCCGGCCTGGATGAGTCCGATGATGGTTTCGCTGAAACGGCCGGTGCGGCGGAACGCCTCGTGCACATTCATGCCGCGGTTGATGTCTTCGCGGATGCTCATCAGCGCATCCACCATCGCCTTGTTAGGCAGGCCGTGGCCGTAGTATTTCAGGGCGTCCGCAGTGTTGATCTGGGCGCGCAGCATGGACCCGAGGCCGCGGAAAAGATCCACCAGGTCCTTCTTGCCGAATTCCTTCACCTTGCCCGGTTTTTTCAGCCCGGCAAGCAGCCCCTTCGGCGCTGCGGCGGCAGGGGTGGCGGGTCCGGCGGGTCCGGCTTTGGCGGTGGTAGTGGCGCTAGTCATCGGTGTAGGTCATGTCGATCACCTTGCTCACGGCGATCAGGTCGGTTTTTCCATCACGGAGCAGTCGCAGGCCGCTGCGGCGGAGGCTGGGCAGGATGCCCTCCTCGGCGACTTTCATTTCAAGTTCGTAGGGACTCATCTCGCCTTTCGCGAGCATGTCGGAGATTTTCGGAGTGATCGGAATGATCTCGAGGATCGCGGTCCGGCCGTTGTAGCCGGTGTTGCGGCATTCCGCGCAACCGCCGTTTTTCGCGGTGAACACCGGAATGGTGGCCCAACTGTCATCCAGGCTGAAGGTCTTGCGGTCGAACTCATCCACGCCCAGCGAAGGCTCCTTGCAATACGGGCAGAGCAGTTTGATCAAACGCTGGGCGCAGGCGGCCTTGAGCGTCTGGGCGATTTTCCAGCGCTCCAGGCCGAGCTGTTCGAAGCGCTCGATGATCTGTGAGGCGCGCGCGGTGTGGATGGTGGTGAGCACCTTGTGGCCGGTCACCGCGGCTTCGATCGCGAGCTCGGCGGACTCGATGTCACGCACCTCGCCCATCAGAATGATATCCGGGTCCGAGCGCATGAACGACGCGATCATCGGCTTGAATTCCTTGGGGCTCTTCAAGTCGCAGTGGGTGATGCCGGGGACCTCGTCTTCCACCGGGTTCTCCAGGGTTAGAATGTTGACGTCCGGGCGGTTCAGCTCGCGCAGGATGGCGTTGAGCGTCGTCGATTTTCCCGACCCGGTGGGGCCGGACATGACGATGATGCCGGCGGGGATTTTCATCACCTTGTTGAGGGCGAACATCGTCTCATCATCGAAAGCGAGCGTGCCTTTCCCGAGCGTGACGTTGATATTGCTCTTATCGAGCAAACGCATCGTGACGTGATAGCCACGATAGGTCCGGTGGCGCTCATAACGGATATCGATGGGCCGGTGGAAATAGGAGATCGTGAAGCGTCCTGAAATCCCGGGGGCCGTGTTGCGGATTTCCGTGGGCAGCCGCATCAGATTGAGCAGGAAGGCGTCGAGCCGGTCCTTGAGCTTCATCGGGATCTCTACCTTCGCGCCGATGTCGCCATCGCAGCGGAAGGCATAGTAAAACGATTCCTTCTCGACCTTGAAATGCACGTCGGAGGTCTTGGTTCTCACCGCATCCGACATGATGGTGGCGATCAACTGCGCCATCGGCTCCGCATAGTCGGTGGTGACATCGAAGTCATGGATGCCGTCATCCATGTCCTCCACGTCGATCGCTTCGAGTTCCGACTTGCTGGGCCCGTTGTTGGTCGAGACCGATTCGATCGCCCGGCTGATCTCCGTGGCCAGCGTGACGATCTTGACGATTTCGATGTTAGGAAACCGCGGTGCCAGATATTCCTCCGGCAGGGGACTCCATGGATTGGCGATCGCGACGATCAGCTTGTCCGGTCCGGACAGGCAAAGCGGCGCGAAAAACCCGCGGGTCATCACCGTGGAATCGCAAGCCGCGTGCAGCGTGCCGTCGCAGAATTCCGCCACCTTCGGGAAAAACGGCAGGCCGTTGATCTTGGCGATGGCCGCCATGAAGCTGAAACGGGTGACCCGGTTGGGGACCTGGTCCTGAGCCAGCTCGGCATAACCCGGATCATGCCCGGCCAGCTCGCCCATGATGCGGCGGCTGATCAGTTCATTGAAGGAGATGCCATCGAATTCAATCATAGTTCGAAGTGTTTGCGTGTGAGGAACGACCAGCTTTCATAATCCAGTCTGGCGACGGTGACGAAGGGCAGGATGCCGAAGCGTTTGTAAACCGCGCTGCGGATTTCCGCGGCGAGGATGGCGGCGGCCATCGGGTTCGCGGAGGCGGTGCCGACCGCATCGGTATCCTCCGCGAAGATCACCGGCGACAATAGCACCCTGGCGATTTTGTGAATCTGGTCAAACGCCTCATAGAAGGCCGACGGGGCGATGAGTTTGCCCGCAAACGGAATCAGCGGGACGTATGGGGTGATGGTGCTCGCGACCTTGTCTCCCAGATCGAGAATCACCGGGCCGATGTGTTCTTCTCCGTGGCCCTGCACCCGGGCAAGGATCTCCAACAGATCCGCCGGTCTGCCGGCGGCGTGCGATTCGCGGGCGGCGCCGATGGCCTGGGAAATCTCCGCCGCAGTGGCGGCGCGCGCTTCCTGCAAGGCAGCCGCGGTCCGTTGCAGGCATTCTTCCGCATAGTCCCAGACGTCCGCCGATTTCTGTGGCGGGTCGGGTTCCAGAACGGATTGGAATGGGGATGACATGGACTTGGGTTAAATGCTGAAAAGCTGAGAGGAAGAAGCGGAAGTCGGAGTCGGGGTTATTTGCGACCCCGGCTGAAGCGGGGGCGGGTGGCGGGAGCCTGATACTTGGGCTGCAACTCTCCGGCTCGCGGATAGTAAGGAGCCTGGGTCGGCTGCAGGCCGCGGATGCTGCGTTGCAGGTTTGCCTCGTGCGCCGGGCCGGGGTTGTCCTGATCGATCCAGTTGTGATCGCAATCCAGAGTGGTGGCGGAGCGGATCAGGTTGCTGGCGCTGCGGTTGGCGCTGCGGTTGGTGGGATCGTAGGAAGTCGGTGTCACGATGAAGACCAGGCTGGTCTTTTCCTTGATGGCTTCCTTGCTTTTGAAGAAGAAGTTCAGGATCGGCACATCGCCTAACAGCGGGACCTTGGTTTTTTCGTCCGACTGCTCTTCGCCATAAAATCCGCCGACCACCAGCGAGTTGCCGTCCGGCACCCGGGCCAGTGACTCGACCATGGATTCGGTGACGCGTGGGTATTCGTTACCGGTGGTGCCCTTGACGCGACCGGTGATCTGGGCGTTGCGCGGACGCATTTTCATGCGGATGGTGCCGTCGGGCAGCAGGGTGGGGGTGACCACCAACGAGATCCCGATTTCGCGGTGTTTGTCCGGCTCGGTGTCGATGGATTTGTCGCTCACATCGATTTTGTAGCGGACTTCTTCGGTCCGGATGGGATCGGATCCGCCGGTGCCGCCGGTGGTGGTGGAAGTGATGATCGGGATCCGGTCGATGATGGAAATCGTCGCCTGTTCGTTGTCTTCGGTGATCAGCGTGGGGTTGGACACCTGGCTGGCGAGGCCGCCTTCGGAGAGGGCGCGGAGCACGCCGGTGAGCTGGATGGGTGTTAGGACCAGGTTGGAACCCGGGGAAACGTCGGCGCCACCCTCGCCTCCGCTGATGGAGGGCATCTTGAGTCCGAAGACCGAGCTGAGATCGCGGATGACGTCGAACGAGGCGCCTTCGCTGCCGAGGTGGGCGGACCAGTTGACGCCGGTGCGTTCGGAGGCACCGCTGTTCACGCGCAGGATCTTGGTTTCAACGATGATCTGGCCCTTGGCCTTGTCGATGCCGTGGAGCAGCGAGCGGGCTTGCTCGATGCGGTGGGCGGAGTCGATGATGATGATGGTGTTGGTCTTGGGCTCGAAGTTGACGATGCCGGTGCCGGGGCTGAGCATGGGTTTGATCAATTCCTTGATCTGTTCCATGTCGGTGGGGCGGAGGTAGCGTAACTGATAGTGAAACTCCGCGCTGGGGAGTTGGGCGAGCTGGGCTTGGGAGAGGGCGTAGATGGTGTTTCCCTTGGTGTGCAGGGAGAGGCCGTACATGAAGGCCAGCTCTTCCATTTGTGCCAAAGGATCGCCGTCGTTGAGGTGGCCGGTGACGAGGAACTCCGGTCCGCTGATCTTGGTGTTGTGGAAATACTGGCGGCCGGCGGATTTGGCGAGGAACTGGAAGATATCATTGAGGCCGGCGTCCTTGATGATGAAGCCCTCGTCGGATTTCTGCATTTCCTGTTTCTGATCCTCTAACGGAGCGAACGGCGCGCCGGCTGCGGGAGTCACCGTTTCGGCGGTCGCGGTGCCGGGATCGGACGGCGCTGGTGGAAAGGCGGATGGCGGCGGGATCTCAGCGGGCGAGGGCAGCCCGGGAGGCGCTTCGGCAGGGGCCGGCAGATCGGGCGATGGCGCGGCCTCGGGGATTTCCGGCAACGGAGCCTCCGCGGCATCGGCGACGGCCTCGATCAGCGGATCGACCGGGTTTTGTGCGTGCAGCAGGCCGGTCCCGAGGATCGAGATGGATAGGGAGATGAGGTTCGCGACTTTCATGGAGATGGCGGTTAGAGGTTTCAGCGGTTTGGATTGTTGTCGGTGAAAGCGTCACCGGCTTCGAGTTCAAGGGGGGCGTTAGGGCGGTCCGGGACCATTCCGGGAGCGGTGATGCCGCGGTTGCCGGGGGTCATGCCCGGGGGGAGCATGTCGAGCTTGCGGGTGGCGGTTTCACCATTGTCCAGATTGCGGAAGGAAATTTCACGGGAGCTCACTTGAGTGACCTCGATTTGGATTTGTTTCCCGCGGAAGGTCAGCGGGATGCGTTCGCCCTCGGCGAACGAGCGGGTGCCTACCAGAAACCGTTTTTCCTTGGGCATGATGGTGGTGATCACGATCAGGCGCACGATGTCGGCAAACGGAGTCGCCTGGAGTTGGGGCGTGCGTTGGGTGGTCTTGGCGGCCATTTTGATGACCGGCTTGGCATCCGGATCCTGGGCTTGGCCGAAGGGATCGGTCTCACGCGATTTCATCGAGAACATCGCACCCATGGCGGCGACATAGCGGCCCAACTCGGTGGGACCCACGAAGCGGGACGGGGTGGTGACGGTGACGGGTTCACCCGCTTTCGGTGCCGGCGAAGCGGTGGTGCTGGCTCCCGGTGGCGGGCTGGTGGGGACGGTCTTGAGGCTCTTCGCCGACTGCGCGGCGGCATGGGGGCTGAAGATCGAGGCCGCGAGCAGGATTGCCGCCGCTGCCGTGCGCCAGGAAACGCCGTGGCCCGGCTTGGTGAGGCGGGTGGCGGGCAGGTTTTTTGCGGATGATGGAAGGGCGGGTTGCATGGGCTGCGAGGGGCTTGAAAAGACGGATAGGCGGGACGTCGGCGCGGACGGGTGCTAGTTCTCCCAGGCGGTGTAGGTCACCTGATAGTTCAGGAGCGTGGACTGCGTGTTGCTGGGATCGATGCGGAGTTCCTGCAGTTGCAGTTGCGGCATCCGGGTTTCGAGTTCGAGGAACGC
>JBIPMR010000129.1:0-7691 GCA_044369025.1 Luteolibacter sp. | reverse complement strand
GTTGAACAAGACGGGCGTTCACATCCAGAATGCCGCTGATGTGGCAACCGCGTTACGACCGCTGGCTGGCCGGTTCGCGACCGTGCTATTCGGCGTAGGCTTGCTGGGATCGGCACTGCTGGCGGCAGCCGTCGTTCCGATCGCAACCGCCTATTCGATCGCCGAGGGGGTCGGTGAACCGGCATCGCTGGACCTGGATTCGCGTCATTTTCAATGGTTCTACGCGGCATTCGTGGGGCTGACCATCGCGGCGGTGAGCGTGGTATCCCTGCCGGCGCTGCCGCTGATCCCGGTGATCTACACGAGCCAGGTGGTGAATGCGGTGCTGTTGCCGCTGCATTTGATCGCGCTGCAACTGCTGGCGGGCGATGCATCGATCATGACGACAGCCCGGACGGGGCCGTGGTCGCGGGCGGCTGGTTGGATGAGCATCGGATTGGTCATCGCCTGCGTGGGGGCGCTGGGCTGGAGTTGGTTGAGTTGATAGATTGATGAGGAAGCCCGCAAACATGAATTGGTCCGCTACCGCGGCACCCGGCTAACATTGATTTTCACCCCCACGCTCAAGAGCGGAAGAACTTCACCTCGGGTCTGGCCATCAGCTTTTGCGGAAGCATCCGCCATGCCGATCCGTTCTGGCTTGCAGCGTTTCAGCTTCACCACATCCCGGATCCGGAGTTGGAACAGGATTGAGAAAACGCACCCATCCCACTTGCCCGACAACCCACACCGCTACACCGTCCGCCCGCCCATGCAGCACCGCCTTCTCATCCGGCCGGCCAGGAAATACACACCGCCCCAATCCCGGGACCGCGTGCTGGATGCCGGACTGGCGCTCGCTGTGATCGCGAGTGGCCTGCTGTGGCGCTCTGGTATCATTCCGCTACCGCAGTGGCTCTCGAACAACGGCGGCGATGCCCTTTGGGCGCTGATGGTGTTCGTGGGCTTCGGATTTCTGTTCTCTCGTGCGTCAACGCCGCTGCCCCAGATGACCCAAACAATCGGCAGCAGCCAGCCGACGACGACAGCCAGCCACGGTGCGTCTGCCGCTTTGGAGGGTTGTGCCGCCGCCTCGCCTCGTCTCAGCAAAGCGGTCCGAGGCAATGGCGTCGGAAGTCCAGCGGGCGATACCTGCCGAAAGGAAGACGAACCCGGTCCAAATCAGCGTGAGTGTCACAAATAACAGGTTGTTTTGCAGCAGGTTGGTGCCCGGGAAATTTGCCGTGGGCTGTTTCACCACCTTGTCCACCGGGTCCTCCATCAGGTTGCAGAAACCCAGCAGCTCCTGCTGGATCTCATCGAGCTGGTTGTCCGCCAAGCCCACCGGTGGAAACACCGGCATCCCGGCGGCATCGCAATCCTGACCGATCACCACCTAGCCGCCGCCCAGATTCTCGAAATCGCTCGCGAAGGCACACAGAGTCCGTAAAATCGCATCCGGGTTCCAGCCCGCCTTGTATTCAATGCGCTCGCCTTCCACCTGCCGCTGGCGGAGGAGGTTTTCGAGGTTGATGGGGAGCTTGGAGGTCATGGAGTCCAGTCCCGCCCCGGCTAGGTGGCCACGGCCACGGATTCAAGCCGCTCCTCCTCGCGAAGGTAACAGCCGGGGTCGGAGCCCCAAAGGTCGCCGCCATTGCAAAATGCCGCGCGGGTTCGGAAGCCGCCGCCGCAAATCGGGAACCATTTGCAATCGGCGCAGGGGCCGCTCATCCGCATCCGGCGCTCCTGCTGGCTGAGCAGGCCGATCGACCGGATCGACGCCAGCAGCTCCGCCGACGGCCCGTGCCCGCCCTCCCAGATTTGGGAAAACGGCGTTTGTTTGAGGTTGCCGAGCCGCACGTCCTGCCAGAACTGGTCGGGGTGCACGTCGCCCTGGGTGTCGATGTTGGCGATGCCGCGGCCAGAGCTGTTAGCGCCGCCGCCGTTCCATGACAGCAGCCGGCGCGCCTCCGCCAGATTCGGGTGGGATTCGTTTTCCATGCGCACCAGCAGATAAGCCCCGTCGGCCGGCTGAGTGACGGTTAGAACCTCGCGTTCGACCCCCTGGCGGTGCCAGGTCTCGACCCGCGAGATCAAGGTGTCGATGGCACCCCGGGCCGCGTCCTCGCCGAGGACCTGCAACCCGCCGCCACGGCCGGCGGGCACGAGGTGATAGAAGCAGACGCGCTGGATTTCATGATCCTCGATGAAGTCGAGGATCTGCCCGATGTTCTCGACGTTGTGGCGGGTGAGCGTGAGACGCAGTCCGGTCTTCTGGCCGACCCCGTGACAGTTTTTGAATCCGCGCACCGCGCCGTCGAAAGCACCCTCCTTGCGGCGGAACTCATCGTGGATCTTGCCGATGCCATCGAGCGAGATCCCGACATAAGCGACGTTGGCCGCCTTCAGCAGCGCGGCCTTTTCCGGCGTGATGAGCGTGCCGTTGGTGGAAATCGTCAGTTTCAGGCCGGCGGCGGAGGCCTTCCCCACCAGATCGAAAAACCGCGGATGAACGAGCGGCTCGCCACCCGATAGAAGCAGCGAGGGAATCTGGTAGGCGGCGAGATCATCCACCACCTTCTCCATCTGCGGCCAGTCGAGTTCGCCGGGATACTGCATCGCGTTCGAGTCCGAATAACAATGCACGCAGCGCAGGTTGCAGGTGCGGGTGATGTTCCAAACGACGATCGGCCTGCGGCCGCGCGCCTCCGCCGCGTTTCCTCCGGCACCGTGGCCGTAGCGCAATCCGTCCGCGGGCTGCGCCGCGCCGGTCCATAGTTTTGTCAGATTGATCATGTGATTTCAGGGATAAAATTCTTGGGTTGATAGATGCAGGCGGGATCGGCGGCGAAAGGATCGCCGTGCACGCCGAAGGCGCGGGCGCGCGCGCCGCCGCACACCGGGCGGAACTCGCAAATGCCGCACTTGCCGCCCAGCGCGTCATTGTCGCGCAGCGAGACGAACAACGGATGTTTTCGATAGATCTCCGCCGGATCGGTGGTTTTCACGTTGCCACAATCCATCGGCAGGAATCCGCTAGGCGAGACCGCGCCGGTGTGGGAAATGAACATCACTCCCCGCCCGTCGCGGATGCCGAGTGGCGAGCGCATGCCGGGGCGGCTTTTGGCGGCGGAGCCTTTCCGCTGGATCATCACGCGGCGGAAGTGATGGCCCTCGGTGGTCTTGATCGCGAACGGCGCCTTGCCGACGAGATCGGCCATTTCCTCGAAAACCCTCTCGACGTCCGCGGGGTCCGGCATGTCGGCCAAGCCCGCGCGGCCGGTGGGAACCAACAAAAAGACGAGAAATGGACGATCGCTGAAATCGTAAGCCGCCGCTGCCGGGTGGCTGCGGGATGTGGGATGGACGCCTGCAGTGATCACGTGGAAAAACAAACAGCAGCCGCCGATAGGCGCTCTGCCTGCCTTGCGACATACCCCGCATTTCATGCGATTTCACCTTGGTGGCGGGCGATTCCGGTGCCAATTTCACGCGATGAATCCCCCTCGTAAAATCGCGCTTTTCGGCGGGACCTTTGATCCGGTCCACATCGGGCACCTGCATCTGGCAGAAGTGGCCAGGGCGGCGCAGGAGCTGGACGAGGTGCGCTTCCTACCCTGCCGGATCTCGCCCCACAAAGCCGGATCGGAACCGGCCAGCGCCGAGGACCGCATCGCCATGCTCAAGCTGGCGACCGCCGGATTGCCGTGGGCGGTGGTGGACGATTTCGAACTGCGGCGGGAGGGCCCGTCCTTTTCGTTTGAAACCGCGGAAGCGATGGCCGCCCGGTTTCCCGGGGCGCGCCTGTTCTGGATCATGGGGGGCGACCAGTGGGAGTCGCTGCCGGCGTGGAAGCACCCGGAGCGCTTGGCGAAATGCGTCGAATTCATCGTCCTCTCGCGGGGTGAGGAATTGTCACCCCGCGAGGGCTACCGCCTGCACCGGGTCCATGGCGCCCATCCGGCGTCGGCCACCGAGATCCGCCAGGCCATCGCCCAAGGCGCGCTCACCCACCCGTGGCTGCTGCCATCCGTGGAGCAGTGGATCGAGGACCGGAGTTTATACTTCCGCTGACCCGCGCCCGCGTGAAAGCCCGAAAAGCCACAGCCAGACAAAGGTCAGCAAGATGGCGGCCAGGCCGACGTGCAGGACCTGCACCCAGCTGTAAATGTGAATCTGCGCCATCACCAAGCCTAACACCATCTGCGCCAGGACGATCCCGAAAACCACGTTTTCCACTTTCCCGGGGCCGCCGGCGCGGTGGCGTTTGGTGAGCAGCCAGCCCCACACCGCCGCACCTAACACCACCCACGAAAAACTGCGGTGCGCCAGATATTTCCATGAACCTTCGAGTTCGGCAATCCATGACGAGCGCGGGGCGTTGACATGGAATTTCGCGAGTTCGTCGGTCATTTCACGCACCTGCGCGCCGATGATTCCTTCAAAAACCGTCACCGCGAACAGCAGGCAAACCACCCCCTGAAGCTGCCGGCGTGGCGCGTCTTTCATTTGAATGCGCCACGGCCGGTCGGTCCCGCGCCACGCGCAATAACCGAGCGTGCCCATCAGGCTCATCGCCAGCGCCAGATGGGCCGTTAGAACGCCGGGCGCCAGGCCGCTGTAGACCACGCGCGCGCCCATCCAGGCGTTCACCAGCACCACCACCAGCGAGGTGAACGCCAGCCAGAAAACCAGCGGCCGTTTTTCCCTCTGCCAGAATGCGGCGATAAAAGTGGCCAGCGAAAAGAAGCCCACCGGCAGACTGAAAAGACGGTTGGTGAACTCCGTCCAGACATGCCGCGGATTGAACTCCGCACGCAGCGACGCCTCGGTGATGGTCGATGGATCGCGCCCCATCCGCGCCGCCTTGGCCTGGAATTTCTCCAAAGGAAGTTTTTCAAAATCCACCTGCTCGACCGAAGTCGGCGGAATCAGGCAGCCCCAACAGGTCGGCCAATCCGGGCAACCCATCCCGGCGCCAGTCACCCGCACGATGGCCCCGACAAACATCAGCAGCAGCACGGAAACCAGGGCGGCGGTGGCCAGTTTTTGAAAACGCGTCATCGGCATGCGCAGACCATGGTGAGGGCCGCGCGCTTTTCCAGAGAAAATCCGGATTTCAACTCGGCCGCGGACTCAGAGTCCCAGCGATTCCTGGATTTCCCGCTTGGACATATAGCGGTCGCCGTTCTTGTTGAACTGCTTGAAGCGGGCTTTCGCCGCTTCGACATCGGATTCGCCGATCAGATATTCATCAGGATCCAGGCTGCCGTCCTTGTTTTTGTCCTTCACTTCCAACACCGCGTCCACGCCTTCGCGCTTCTTGGCGCGCTCGGCGCGGTCGGCTTCTTTCTCCTTCTTCTTGGCTTCAGCGGCTTTCTGGCCGGCCTTGTTGTTCCCTTGCTGGGCGGCTTCGGCAGGTGCGATCAGAAAAAGGGCGGCGAAGGCGAGCAGGAATGCGGATTTCATGAGGGTCGGGTTTTGGGTTTGAGTGGGCGTGAATTGCAAAAACGTAGCAGTCGCACTGCGCCCGTCAAGCAAGCTGGCGGGCGCGAATCGCCTATTTTTGAAACTTCACGGGCGACCCGTCAGAAGCACGCGGCCACAACTTCATGCAAGTCTCTTGCAAATCACTCCATCGTGCAACAATGTCTCCGCATGCGCGGTTCGCCGGTCTTCCGATTCATCTTCCTCACCTTCGCCCTGATCGCGGCCGGGTTTGGAATCCTGCGGGTGACGTCCGCCGGATCCCGCGCGGATGGGGTGACTCAGGTGCCGGCTCCAACGATCACCCCGGCCGGCCGCTCCGTCCCTTACCAACTGCTGCTTTCCGCGCCGGCGGCAGAGGTGAAAATCGACACCGGAGTGGCGAATCCACCCATTTCACCCGAGGGCCCGCGCATCACCGGCAAACTCGAACTGGACGCCACCAATCCCCATTTCTCACTCGTCGTCCGCTGGAAAAACCCAGCCGTCAGCGGCGAGCACCGCTTCGCCAAATTGACGCTCGAAGCCCCGGGCCAGCCCACGTTCACCCACGTCTTCGATGCCGATGGCGACATCGACGAATTGCTCGAACTCCCCCTCCCCGCCGCGCAATGAGCGAACTCCACCACGATTGCTGCGCCCACCACGGACACCACCACGAGCTGGTGATTGAAAATCTGTCTGTTTCCTACCGCCGCGTGCGGGCCTTGGAGAACGTTTCGCTTGCGACCTCCTGCGGCAACCGCGTGGCGCTCATCGGCCCGAACGGCGCGGGTAAATCCACCTTGCTCAAAGCCATCGCCGGGCTGGTGCCGCGCGATGCCGGCAGCATCCGCTGGCGCGGCACGGCCGTCAAAAAGTGGTCGCGCGAATTCGCCTATCTGCCGCAACGCGAGGAGGTCGATTGGTCATTCCCCATCACCGTCCGCGGACTGGTGGAAATGGGCCGCTACCCGCAAACCGGATGGTGGCGGAAATTCAACGAGGCGGATTCCAAGGCCGTGGACACCGCCATCGAATCGCTCGCCCTCCAGGATTTGCAAAACCGCCAGATCCGCGAGCTTTCCGGCGGCCAGCAACAGCGCGCCTTCCTCGCCCGCGCCCTCGCCCAGGAGGCGCACGTGCTGCTGCTCGACGAACCTTTCACCGGCCTCGACCGCAACGCCTCCCAACTCCTCGGCGACCTGTTAGCCAAGCTCGCCCGCGAGGGCCGGCTGGTGATCGCCTCCCACCACGACCTCAATTCCGTGCCGCGCCTCTTCGATGAAGTGCTGGTGCTCGCCACCCGCCCGCTCGCCTTCGGGCCCGCTGCGGAAATCCTCACCCCGGAGTTGATCGACAAAACCTTCCACGAGCCGGCCGCCGCGCACTGACATGGATTTCGATCTCCTCACCAATCCGTTCTATCAGCGCGCGCTCGTCACCGCCGGCTTCATCGGCTTTGCCAACGGCTTTTTCAGCGGCTTCGTCGTGCTGCGCCGCAACGCGCTCTCGGTCTCCGCGCTCTCGCACACGATGCTGCCGGGCATCGCCCTGGGGATCTTTCTAACCGGCGCGCTGAGCCAGTGGAACGCCTTCCTCGGCGCGCTCTTCGCCGCGCTGCTCGTCGGCCTCGGCTCCGTCGCGGTGGCGCGGGGCAACCGGGTGGAACAAGGCACCGCGCTCGCCGTGCTCTACACCGCCGCCTTCGCCGCCGGCATCGCGCTGCTGCCGAAACTCGACACCCGCCAGGAACTCGAACACTGGCTCTTCGGCGACATCATCGCGGTGGGAAATGCGGACATCTGGATCGCCTTCGGCATCGGCGCCTTCACCCTGCTCATCACCAACCTGCTGATGCGGCCCATCCTCCTCACTCTTTTCGAACCCAACGTCGCCGCCGCCCAGGGGGTGCCGGTGCGCTCGATGCAATATCTGGTCTTCGGGCTGCTGGTGCTGTCGCTGGTTTCCTCGCTGCAAGCCGTCGGCTGCGTGCTGTCGGTCGGGCTGTTAGTCACGCCCGCCGCCACCGTTTCGCTGCTCACGGACAAGACCTCCGCGCTGTTCTGGGGCGGCGGACTGATCGGCGGCTTCGGCTCGATCGGCGCGGTGCTGCTCTCCGGGAAATTCGGCATCGCACCCGGCCCGGCGATCGTCATCGTGCTCGGCCTGTTGTTCATCGCCGCCTATCTCTTCAGCCCGAAATACGGTCTGCTGGCACCCCGCCGGCATTGAGCACGGCTTGA
>JBIPMR010000900.1:0-2501 GCA_044369025.1 Luteolibacter sp. | reverse complement strand
GAACAATGGTGCGCCGCCCTTGAAAAAGAATACGGCAAGCCCGCCGGCTCGGTCGTCTGGGACACCATGGAAAAAATCCCCGTCAAGCCGCTCTACACGGAAGACGACATCCAGGGCATGGAACACTTGAAATACCAGGCCGGCATCGCCCCGTTCCTGCGCGGCCCCTACGCCACGATGTATTGTTTCCAGCCGTGGACCATCCGCCAATACGCCGGATTCTCCACCGCCGAGGAATCCAACGCCTTCTATCGGCGAAATCTCGCAGCCGGGCAAAAAGGCCTCTCCGTCGCCTTCGACCTCGCCACCCACCGCGGCTACGACTCCGACCACGAACGCGTCGTCGGTGACGTCGGCAAGGCCGGAGTCGCCATCGACTCGATCCTCGACATGAAGGTGCTCTTCGACAGCATCCCGCTCGACAAGGTCTCGGTTTCCATGACCATGAACGGCGCGGTGCTGCCGATCCTCGCCTTCTACATCGTCACCGCCCTCGAACAAGGCGCGACCCTCGAGCAACTGGCCGGCACCATCCAAAATGACATCCTCAAGGAATACATGGTGCGGAACACCTATATCTATCCGCCCGAGCCCTCGATGAAGATCATTGCCGACATCTTCGAGTTCACCTCACAGAAGATGCCGAAGTTCAACTCGATTTCCATCTCCGGCTATCACATGCAGGAAGCCGGCGCCACTGCCGACCTCGAAATGGCCTACACCCTCGCCGACGGCTGGGAATACCTCCGCACCGGCATCGCCGCCGGCATCGATATCGACGCCTTCGCCCCCCGCCTCTCGTTCTTCTGGGCGCAGGGGAAAAACCATTTCATGGAAGTCGCGAAAATGCGCGCCGCCCGCGTGCTTTGGGCCAAGATCGTCAAGACCTTCAACCCGAAAAACCCCAAGTCGCTCGCGCTCCGCACCCACTCGCAGACCTCCGGCTGGTCCCTCACCGAACAGGACCCCTATAACAACATCGCCCGCACCTGCATCGAAGCGATGGCCGCCACCCTCGGCCACACCCAGTCGCTGCACACCAACGCGCTCGATGAAGCCATCGCCCTACCCACCGACTTCTCCGCCCGCATCGCCCGCAACACCCAGATTTTCCTCCAGGACGAAACCTCCCTCTGCCGCGTGATCGATCCCTGGGGCGGATCCTACTACCTCGAGTCCCTCACCCACGAACTCATCCACCGCGCGTGGGCCCACATCATGGAAGCCGCCGAATACGGCGGCATGTCCAAGGCCGTCGAAGCCGGAATTCCCAAAATGCGCATCGAGGAGGCCTCCGCCCGCCGCCAGGCGCGCATCGACTCCGGCGAGGAAACCATCGTCGGCATGAACAAATACCGCCTCGCCCACGAAGACCCGATCGACATCCTCGACGTGGACAACACCGCCGTCCGGATTTCCCAAATCGAGCGCCTCAAAAAACTCCGCGCCGAGCGCGACGAAACCGCCTGCCAAGCCACCCTCAAAGCCCTCACCGACTGCGCCGGTGGCGGCGAAGGCAACTTGTTAGCCCTCGCCATCGAGTGCGCCAAGGCCCGCGCCTCGCTCGGTGAAATCTCCGATGCCATGGAAAAACACTTCGGCCGCTACACCGCCGTCATTCGTTCCATCTCCAGCGTCTATGGCAAGGAATTCAACCACCAAGGCGACATGAAAGACATCCCCGAACTCATCGCCCGATTCGAAGCCGCCGAGGGCCGCCGCCCCCGCATCATGGTCGCCAAAATGGGCCAGGACGGCCACGACCGCGGCGCCAAAGTCGTCTCCACCGCCTACGCCGACATGGGCTTCGACGTCGATATCGGCCCGCTGTTCCAAACCCCTGCGGAAACCGCCAAACAAGCCGTCGAAAACGACGTCCACATCGTCGCCATGAGTTCGCTCGCCGCCGGCCACAAAACCCTCCTGCCCCAGCTCATCGCCGAGCTCAAAAAACTCGGCCGCGAGGACATCATGGTCGTCTGCGGCGGCGTCATCCCCGCCCAGGACTACGACTTCCTCTATCAAAACGGAGCCGCCGCCATCTTCGGCCCCGGCACCGTCATCCCCGACTCCGCCCGCAAACTGCTCAAGCTACTGCTCGAGCAAATCGAAGACTAACCTGTAGCGGCGTCTCTACGAGCGCATTTAATTCGCTTACGTTTGCACGGAGGCACCTGGAGGAACTCGCGATGCACCGGAACTTGCCGTCCACTGCCAGCACAGCCGGACGACTTGTATTCATCAGGTCTGTCATGGCTGGCGATTGATGCGCCTATGGCAACCCTGGATGAAATCCGGTTTAATGCGCAGCAGCGGAAATAATAGTAAGCCCCCGAGCGTCCGCCGTATGAAAAATCTAGGCCGCCGCCAACAGCCAGCCAGGATTGCGGCATGTCACGCACACGCCACACCGACGAACAGAAGGCCCGCATCGTCCGGGAGTTTGAGAATTACCAGGGCAGCACAGTGGATTTCTGCCGGCAACGCGGGATCTCCTCTCA
>JBIPMR010000898.1:0-2502 GCA_044369025.1 Luteolibacter sp. | reverse complement strand
GTCGATCCGCAGGTTGAGCTCGTAGCTTTGGTCGAGGCGGTTGGAGGTGATCGGCGTGCGGCCGATTTCCACCCCGCCCTTGAGCAGGATCACCTCCGCGCCCTCGGCGGTGACGGTCTGGCCGACCTGGTCGCGGACCATGCCGTAGAGCGTGTAGTAGGGTGCGGGTGGGAAGGCGCTCGCGATGCCCGTGACGAGAACGAGGAGCAGGCCCGAAAAAACGCAGGTCAAACGACTGCGACCGGCCAAGCAGACGCGAAGACAACTCTGTGAAAAATTCATGATTCGAGACTAGCGGCTCACCGGGGAAATCAACATCAGCGTGACGAATCCGGCGCGATGAGTGACGAATCCGGCAAAACCGCCAGTCACCTCGAATCCATGGATTTCTCAGCGACCGCGTCTCTGACGAGCAATTTGAGCCGCAGTGCCGAAGTCCGCCCCAGTCGCAGCAATTTGTCGGATCCGTCAAAGCGCACCACCGTGACATCCCGGGAAGTCCAGCGCATGGTGAGGACACACGCCAATTGAATGATTTCCGAGCGCCCCACCCGGGCGAAAAGATCCGCAGGCAGCAGCTCCTCCCAGGCCGCCATCCTGTGGCGACACAGGGATGCCTTTGCGGTCTGCGCGAGATGAACCCGGGTGTAATTTTGAAACGCCTCGATCCAGAGGATTTCGGAGATGCGGATCCTCTCGATCTGGCCGGAAACCCCGATGCAATCGACGGTTGCCGACACCGGCGAGACGCTGTCGGGAACGCGTTCCAGCAAACGCTCGATGGTGATGGCCAGGCGGTCCGGATCCACCGGCTTGAGCAAATAATCGACGGCGCCCAAATGAAACGCCTTCAAGGCATAATCCGGGTAGGCCGTGACAAAAACCGTGCGGGTTGCCTTGTCCATGGAGCGCGCCAATTCGAGCCCGGAACCGCCCGGCATTTCCATGTCCAAAAACACCACATCCGGTTTCCCGCTCTGCAGCCACACCAGCGCATCAGCCACGCTAGCCGCCTCACCGATGACCTGAAGCTCGGGATGGGCGGCGAGCAAGGCACGCAGACCCTGCCGGACATCCGGCTCGTCATCCACAATCAAGGCTCTTAACAAGGAATTCATCGCTCAGCTCAAATTGGGAAATTCTCCCGCCGCGCCCGCAAGCAGCGGGAGGCGAAGTTGCGCGGCGACGGTATCCGGGAGCTCGACAATTTCCAGCGTGGCCGACTCGCCCAGCAGCAGAAACAGCCTGCGCCGCAGATTGGCGAGACCCGTGCCCGTGGAACCCTCGCCCCCCGGGGGGACCCAACGCCCGGAATTGGTGACGTCGATGACCAGTCCCCCGTCCCTCACGGACGCATTCACCGCGACACGCAGCGGCATGCCACTGCTGCGTGGGCCGAATTTAAAAGCATTTTCCAGCAAAGGCTGGACCAGCATCGGCGGCACCCAAACCCTCGATGCCGCTGGACTGACTTCGATGTAGCAATCCAGTTGATCGGCGAAGCGCGCCCGCTGGAGCTCGAGATAGGATTCCAAAGCATCCAACTCACGTCCCAAACGCTCAAGCGGCTTGGATTGCGCCAACGAATAACGCAGGTGCTCCGAGAGCATTTGAATGACCTCTTGGCCCGGCGACGCAGGGCCTATCCTGTTCTGCAGCAAGGCCAGCGTGTTGAAGAGGAAGTGCGGATTGAGCTGCGACTGGAGATACTGAAGCTCGCTTGAGCGGGTGGCCAGCCTGGCCTCCGCAGCCTCAAGCTTCAGGGTGTGGTAATTGAGGATGAAGCTGATTCCAAAATAGGCGACGTTCCACAGCAGGAGGGAATAGAACCGCGCCAAGACCATGCTGAGAAATGGCGATTCCGCAGGCAGCTCCGTCGCACCACCACGGATCATCTCCAGCCAAAACGCAGCTCCCGCGAAACAAAAGCCAATGTTGAGTAAAAAGATCGATGCCCATTTGACCCATGTCTTGAAGCGCTCCAGCCAACGGCTTTGATAGATAAAATGCAGCAGGGTCGTCATCACAACCCCCGTTAGAACACGGCCAAGAATGATCACGCTCACTTCATCAACTGGCAGAAAGGTCTTGATCATGACCTTCAACGAGAGCGTGCTCGCGATCCAGAACAGGACTTGAAAAACCCAGAACAAGCGGGCGTCGAAGCGGAACGGGCGATCACTTCCCGCACGCACGACCGGCCTCGCCCACCATGATGAGGAGGGCACCGCGGATTCCGCAGGTGGACAGAGTGGGTGAGGCATGCGGAGTGGCTGGTGGCAGACTGATAAAGCGAACGCCAGCAAGTCGAGCCACAAATCCGGCACCCCCGGGACCGCCGACGTCCTCGTCGGCATGGCGAATGGAGAGCCAACGGGAAAGCCGGGACGACAGCTCGTTGGCACCTCATTCGCTGGCCGACGGGGACGTCGGCGCTCCCGGGGACGTCGGCGCCCACGGCCGACGGCAGCGCGTACGGCTCTACTTCACTTCCTTCAAGCG
>JBIPMR010000899.1:0-2502 GCA_044369025.1 Luteolibacter sp. | reverse complement strand
CACGGGCGTTTCCTTCCCAACCCCAAGCCACCTACCACCATGTCACACGACCAAGCCATGTTCAGCGATGCCTTCCCTTGTAATCCCCGACCCTTCCGCACCGCGCTCCGCGACTACCTGGCTGATGGAGGAAACCTCCAGTCGGATCACGCCAAGCGCATCCTCTTCACCCTCACCGCCATCATCCGCGGCCAGCTCGCCCACATCGACCTCGCCACGAATGCCACCTACCTCCACGCCGGATGCTCCCGCATGCCCGGCCGTGATAACCCCATCGGCGTGCTCGATGCCATGGAAGCCGAAGCCGAAGGTCTCGATACCCGCCTCACCCTCCAACAATGGTGGACCTCCATCTCCAGCCTCATCTACTGGGCCTACGGTGCGGAGGGTGAACTCTCCCTCTGCGAGGAATGGTCCCGGCTCAAGGAAGCCTTTGATGCCGCCCACTACGCATGGACCGGACAAGCCGCCTGAACGTTCACACACACCGCCATGAAACGCCTCCAATCCCAGCGATTTTCCCTCTATGGATCGCACCTTCGGAAATGCCTCAAGAGCCTCACCTGGAAGCAACTCATCCGCATCCCCGGGCTCTTCGCAAGGGCCGAGGATAGCGGCTGCGAAGGGTGCTATGTCGAGATCGCCAAGTGGAACCGCCACACCGGCCGCTACGAGCGCTTCGCCTTCGACAAATTTTTCGGCGGCGAACTCTGGCAGGATGCCAGCGCTGAAACCACGGCCGCACGGGTCGCCACCATGGTCAACCTCGCATCCCGCAGCGACATCCCACTCATCCGCACCCGCCGCTTCCGCACTTACAAGCACCCTGTCACCGGCCAGCGCATCCGCTGCGCTGGCACGCCATCCGTAGTCGAGACCATACCCTACGAATTCGCCAGCATCATCCACACCATGCCCACATGGAACCCCGCCCGCAAAGCCGCCTGAACGTTCACACACCGCCATGAAATCTCCCACCCTCTATCGCATCCACCTGCGGGATTCCCGCTGCTACGTCGGCCCGGGTTTCTATCACTGGGTGATCGGCCACCGCAAGGCCGGGCAATACACCATCGAAGCCGCCCGGGAAATGATCGCCCACATCCTCACCGTCACCGACGAGCCGGACGACTTCCGCCGCGACGTCAAAGTCACACCCGTCACTGGCGGATTCAAGTCCCGCCACAAATTCCTCACCACCACCACGCCATGACCAAGTCCGAAGAAATGCAGCGTTACGACGAGTTCCTGCGCACGCTGCCGCAGGATTCCTATCTCAAGCCCTGGCTCACCGACATCCGCGACCAGGTCGAGACCGACCTGCGCAACGACATCATCCCAGAGCTGACGCCCCGCGAGACCTACCACCAGTGCCAGCAGCTCCGCAAGGAGGCCGACATCGCCATCAGCAAGGAAAAGGACCAAGCCTCCATGCTGGCGGACCGCCTCCTCGCCGCCGCCCGCAACGAGGCCAAGCGCATCACCGATGCCGCCGAAGCCGAGGCCGAGGAAATCCGCCGCACCTTCCGCAGCCAACTCCACACCCTCAGCCGCGCCCTCAGCGCCGTTGCCTGACTTGTCCGGGCATAGCCGCAAGGCGACGCCTGAACGTTCACACACTTCTCATCCCATGAAACCATCCGATCTCCACCGCATCGCCGACTCCACCGTCGGCGCTCGCCGCTTCTACGAGAGCGAGCAGGCACGCTGCCTCCGCTACACCAACGCGCTCTACGGCAAGGTCTGCAATCCCAAGGAAGCGTTCATCAAGGAGTTCACCGCAGCCTTCCATGAAGTCGTTGCCCGCACCCATGCCGTCGGTTACTGCCGGGCGGAGGGCAGGGGCCTCACGTTGCAGTTCCCCATCTTGCCGCCCATGCCGAACTACTCCCACCTCAGGCCCGGCGAGATTGTCATCCACCTGCCGGAAAGCCGGGATGCCTGGGCCAGCAACTTTCGCGATGCCGTGCATCGGGATTTCCCGTGGGTCCAGTGGCGCAGGCCCGGAGACAGCATGGTCTTCCGCCGCCGCCAGATCAGCCCGCGCGAGACTCCCGCGCAGATCTTCGCCCGCTGCTCACGCTACTTCGAGGTCCACGCCCTCGCCATCGCCAAGCAACACGCCGCCTGAACGTTCACACACATCTTCCTCTCAACCCTCAACTCTCAACCATCCACTCTCAACTCAGATGCAAACTCTCACCCGCCGCCACCGCCAAGCCACCGAGGCCGCCACCGCCCGCATCGTCCTGGCCAACGTCGTCAGCGAGCAATCGCTGCCCTACAACATCGCCGCCATGGACACTCCGGAAAGATCCTACGATCTCTGGCAGCAGGTCGTCGCCGCCTCGCCCGATCACGAACCGGAGAAGGAATGCCTCGTCGTCTTCCTGCTCAACACCCGCCTTGGCCCCTTCGCCTGGCACCGCGTCTCGCTCGGCGGCTGCTCGGAAACCAGCGCCCACCCGCGCGAGATCTTGCGCCCCGTCATCGCCGGGAATG
>JBIPMR010000897.1:0-2506 GCA_044369025.1 Luteolibacter sp. | reverse complement strand
CCAGGGCGCGCTTCCGAGAAACCCGAAGGCGGCGACCACCATCGTGATACCTAACAGGAATGCCGCCGGCCGGGTGGCGAGGCCGATGATGATGAGCAGGGACGCCACCGCCTCCGCGGCGATGCAGGCGGTTAGGCTGACCTGCGGGGACATCAGGTTGAACGGGAGAAAATCCGGGACGTAGAAGAAATCCTTGCGCGCCGCGTAGTCTTTGATTTTGGGGATCCCGTGGCCGATGAGCATCATCAGGCCGACCATCACCCGCAAGGCCAGCAGGCCGAGGGAGGCGGTCGCGTCGCGGGTGCCGCAATCGAAGAAGAATTTTTTCATGAAGAGGAGGCGGGGGAGGCTTTGGCCGAGATCAGGATGCGCTTGAGCCGGTCGTCGCCTGCCGGCGAATGGGAAACGATTTGCGGATCATCGGCGAGGATATTGTGCACCAAGCGCCGATAGTAGGCATTGAGCGGGCGCATTTCAAACGGTTTGCCGCTGGCTTTGACGCGCTCGGCGATGCCTTTGATCTCGTCGTTGAGCTGGTCCTCCTGGATCGAGCGGAAGTGCGAGCAATCCACCTTGATGCGCTCGGCCTTGGGCGAGTGCCGGCGCAGGATGCGGTTGACGAGGTATTGGAAATCGTCGAGGCGCTCGCCGTCCTTGCCGATGATCGCCTCGCTCTCGCCGGAATGGATCTGCAGGCAGGGGCCGTCGACGGTCTCCTGGACTTCGATCGTCGCCGTGAAGCCGAGGTGGCCGAGCATGGTGTCGAGGATCTTGGTTGCTGATTCCACCGTGGTCATGGCCGGATTCTAAACGGATCATTCGGCGGGTCAACCATCCCGGACTTGTTTATCTTCGAAATCCCCGGCGATCCGCGCGGCGATTTCGGCGAGCCGGAGTTTTTCCACCGCGGTGAACTCGTAGGGCGCGAATTTCCCGATGCCGAGCGTGCCGATGACTTGTGAGGAGTCCGTCGAGAAAACCGGCACCGCCAGCGAGCCGGAAACGCCGGTCTGGCGGGCGTCCGGTTTGGCGACGCCGCCGAGGTCGAGCTGCAGGTTGCAGAGCTCGACGGGCTCGCGCCGCTCGGCCGCCGCACCGGCGATGCCTTTGCCGAACGGGATGCTCGAAATTTTTTCCAACAGAGCGTCGGGCACGCCGATCTGGCAGACGAGGGTGAGGGTTTGTCCGTCGTCCGAGCGGTGGAGGGTGCCTGTTTGGCAACCGAATTCCTCCAGCGTCGATTCTAGCAGCGCGGTCCATGCTTCCTGGCTCTTCATGGCCCGTGGCTATCACAAGTGAGGGGGCCCGTCACCCCCGATCTGCGGGTAAATTCGCGCTTGGCTTCGCTGGGATAATCCGCCAAACCCCTCCGCGCATGTGCAAACTTAATTTGTTGATTTCCGCACTGGCCATCGGCGGACTCTCGTGTCAGAACCCATCGACCATGGCTGCCGAAACCGCGCTGACAGAGAAAATCCACGGAAAGATGCCCGACGGGCGCGAAATCAGGATTTTCACCCTCACCAACTCGAACGGCCTGCAGGCGAAGGTGACCGAATACGGCGCGATTCTCGTCTCCCTGGAAGCCCCGGACAAAGCCGGCAAGCTCGCGGATCTCACCCATGGCTACGACACCCTGGAAGGCTGGCTCACCAACAGCTCGTATTTCGGAGCCACGGTCGGGCGCTTCGGCAACCGCATCAAGGACGGCAAATTCACCCTCGACGGCAAGCAATACACGCTCGCGACCAACAACGACCCCGGCGGAATTCCCTGCCACCTGCACGGCGGCTTGAAGGGCTTCGACAAGGTGGTGTGGTCCGGCAAGGCGGTTGGGGAAAATTCCGTCGAATTCAGCCACACCTCCAAGGATGGCGACGAAGGCTATCCGGGCAACCTGAGCGTCACGGTCACCTACACGCTGAACGATGCCAACGAACTGATCTGGGAGGCGAAGGCCACCACCGATGCGCCCACCGTCGTCAACCTGGTCCATCACAGTTACTGGAATCTAACGGGTGAGCCGGCGAAGGCGGTCAACGACCATCTGTTGACGCTGGATGCGGCCCACTATCTGCCCACCAACGCCGGGTTGATTCCCACCGGTGAAATCGCCGCGGTGGCGGGCACGCCGATGGATTTCACCAAACCCACGGTCATCGGCGAGCGGATTGATGCGGATTTCGAGGCCCTGAAATTCGGTGGCGGCTACGATCATGCCTGGGTGTTGAACCAGCGCGACGGCGTCCGTTTCGCCGCCCGCGTCAAGGATCCCGTCAGCGGGCGGGTGATGGAGATTTCCACCAACCAGCCGGCGATCCAGTTTTACGGCGGCAATTTCCTCGATGGAACCGCCAAGGGGAAAGGCGGCGTCGCCTACGCGCACCGCACGGCTTTCTGTTTGGAAACCGAGGGTTTTCCCGACTCTCCGAACCAGCCGGCATTCCCGTCTCCGGTGCTCCGTCCGGGCGAGACCTACACCCACACCATGATCCACAAATTCTCC
>JBIPMR010000896.1:0-2511 GCA_044369025.1 Luteolibacter sp. | reverse complement strand
CGGCGATTTTCGCGACGACGCGGGTGGCGGTCTGGGTGAGCGTGGCGGTGGCGGCCTGGCCGGACTCGCCGGCCTCCGGGGAAATGGCGATCCTGATGTCCTGGATGCAGAACGGCATGTCGCGCTCGGGGTGGCCCATCAGGACGGATTCCATCGGATGGTCGAAATCGGTGTCGAAATCGATTTCGAGGGTGGAGATCGTTTGCGGTTCAGCCCACGCGAGGTGGATCACCGGTTGCTCCTGTGAGAAATCCGCGACCCAGGCGTTGCTGGCGCGGGTGGGGCGGCTGATGCCGTTGGTGAGGTTATCCACGCCGAATGTCCGGAGCGGCGGGTCGAGGGTGAGCGCGAGGTTTTTGCCGGCGGGTCGGCGTTTCGGGGTCCAGAACTCGAAGGTGTCGATGCCGATGCCGGGAGGCGGCGACTGGGTGTTGGATTTGGCGACGGCCTTGTTGCCGGCCTGGCAGAGGGCGAGCACGCCGGTGAGGCGCTGGTCGCTGAGGTGGGCGGCGATGGCTTCGTTTTTGAGCAGG
This sequence comes from Luteolibacter sp., assembly GCA_044369025.1. GTDB lineage: Bacteria > Verrucomicrobiota > Verrucomicrobiia > Verrucomicrobiales > Akkermansiaceae > Luteolibacter. The sequence continues at coordinate 1,978 of JBIPMR010000896.1, read as the reverse complement.
CAGACGAAGGCGAAGCGGGTGTCTTGGAGGCGGGTCTGGAAATCGAGTTGGATCTCCTGCGCCAGGCCGGCGGCCAGCGGGATGTCGAGGGATTTGAGCACGACGTCCGGTGTGTGGTTGTCCGGATGGGCGCTGGTCCGGAGTTCCGCATGCAGGGTGGTGGGCGCGGTGACATCGAGCGTGAAGCCGACGACGGGCATCGGGCCGCTGGAAACCGGAAGCATCATGGCCCAGGACTCGGCGAGCGACAGGGTTTCTCCGCTTGGGGGAAGAACGGATAGGGAAAGCTCGCTGCTGGCGGTGATGTCCGCGCTGCGGGCGAGGTCGTTTGTTTCTAGCAGGGCGACGCCGGGGATGAACTGGCCGCTGCGGAGGAGGGCGGTTTGGAGTTCGCGCATGAGCTCCGGCTTGAGGAGTCCGCGCGGGTCCACGCCGTGCTTGAGGCAGAGCGCGGCGGCGGCGCCGACCGCCTGTCCGCCGTGGGCGCAGGTGGCCATGACGCGGGTGCTGGCGAAGGCGACGTGGGAGGCGCTGATGATGCGGCCGGCGAGCATCAGGTTGGGGATGTTCCGGCTGTACATGCTGCGCCAAGGGATTTGATAGACACCCTTGGAGTGCCACTGGGTGCAGCCGGGCTGGGGACTGAAGACGCCGTCCACCGGGTGGAGATCGATGGCCCAGCCGCCGAAGGAGACGGCGTCGGGGTGGACGCGTTGTTCGACGATGTCCTGCTGGATGATGATGCAATCGCCCTCGAAGCGGCGGCTTTCGCGCTTGCCGGGGATGGTGCCGACCCATTCGAGGGTGAGGGTTTCCGCCTCGGGAAACAGGCCGGAGTTCTTGATGTGGTCCCAGACGCCGTAGGAGACTTTCCAGAGTTCCATCTTGATGGTCTCGCTGTCGTGGATGGTGTCGAGCGCGCCGCCCCACTCGATCCACCACAGGCGGCAACCGGATTCGCCGGCTTTGAAATCGCGCCAACGGGGGATCTTGGTGATGTCGGAGAGCGCGAAGCTCGGGGCGGTGAATTTCACCGGCCGTCCGGTGTCCTTGGAGTGGAAGTAAATCGTGTGGCCTAGCAGCTCCGAGGACGCCTTTTCGGGGGCGAACAACTCGCCGAACTCGCCACGCCCCTCCGCGCCGATGCGGAAGGCGGCTCCTGCCAGGAATCCGACGATGCCGTCGCCGCTGGCGTCACAGAACAGCGGGGCGGTGATGGTATAACAGGTCGAGTTCTGCGAGCAGAACGCGGTGACCGAGCGGATGGCGTCGGTGTCGGATTTTTCGAGGTCGTGGACGGCGGTGTTGAGGAGCAGGGTGAGGTTGCTTTCCCGGAGCGTCCATTCCAGCAGGATGGTGTCGAGGATGAGCGAATTCCCCTCGGGATTGCGGTGCATGTTCTCGACGAGGATCTCATCGATCACGCCGCCTTCGCGGGCCCAGCGGTTGTTGTTTCCCATGTGGGAGGTGGCGCCGAGGATCCACAGGCGGACCTCGCTGGAGGCGTTTCCGCCGAGCACCGGGCGGTCCTGGACGAGCACGACCTTGAGTCCGGCGCGGGCGGCGGTGATGGCGCAGCAAACGCCTGACAGGCCGCCGCCGATGACGGCGAGGTCGCAGGAGTGGCGAACGGCGCGGAGTTCTCGGTTAGCGGCGGGTTGTTCAATGATCATGGGATGCAGGAGAGCTGGTTGGAAGATGGATGCGGGAGAGCCAGAGCAGGAGCCAGGCGGCGGGATGGAGGAAGGCCATGATCAGGAACCACTGGCCGTAGCCGTGTCCCTGCACCTGCCCGAGCAGCGGGCCGAAAACGGATTTGATCGCCTGGTCGAGGAAACCGGCGGGTTTGGTGGACGGGCCGCTGACCATGGTGGCGACGATCATGTTCATGACGATGCCGCCGATTGTGCTGCCGGTGGCGACGACGCTGAAGACGGTGCCCAGCGAGTGTTTCGGCACCAGATCGACGACCAGCGAG
>JBIPMR010000895.1:0-2512 GCA_044369025.1 Luteolibacter sp. | reverse complement strand
GTCGCTGGTGATCCGGCGGTCGGTTTCGGCGAGTTCGTAAACCGTCACTTCGGTCACCCCGATTTCCGGGAGAACCTGGTCGGCCTGGATGGCATACCCGTAATCCGCGGAGGGAAACCGATAGACGAAAACCTGTCTCAACGTGTCATCCACGCCGCCGGGAAATTGTCCGGGCGCGAGCTGGATCAAACCGCGGGCGTCGGCGAGCTCGATCCGGACCGCACCTTCGTTCGCCACCCGCAGCCAACCGCTGTGACGCAGCGCGCCGGCGGGTGCCATGCGCAGGGCCTCCGCCCTAACCGGGAAGCCGCCGAGCGCGGCCTGCGCTTCGATGACGATCCGGCCGCTGCCTTCGACGGGGCGGCTGAGCTTCACTTCGAGGCGTCTCAAATCGCCATCCTGCCGCACCGCCCAACCCAGCACCGGCTCGCCGGAAACCGCCAGGATTTCACCGGGACCGCTCAATGTCAGGGAAAGCTCGGAAAGCTTTCCCTGAAGCACGCGCAGATCCACCACGGTGATCTGGCGCAGCAGGCCGCTGCCAACTCTCACGTCGCTGGTTTCCGTGCTGGAGAAAAACAGTGCTCCGTCCGCGACCGTGTCGATCGAACGCCAGGCCATCGATACGGTGCCGCTCGCCGGCAGGAATCCGCGCCAGGTTTTGCCATCGCGCTCGGGGACGACGGCGAGCTCGCGGCTGAATGCAACGCCTTCGCCGAGCCCCTCGATCCACAACGGGACGACGACGCCGGCGGGCAGTTTGAATTGCAATTGTTGCCAATCGCCCTTGCGGATGACCGGGACGTCGATGTCGAGGGAGATGGGAAACTCGCCACCATGCTCGGCGATCAAATCATAGACGAAGACTCCGTCCTTTTCGCGCACGGCCGCATGCCAGCCATCGCCGGAAACGGATCCTGATAGAGCGGCGCCGCCGGCTAACAACTCAATCGCCGAGCCGGGTGCGAGGGCGCGGGCATTGGCGGTTAGACGAAAGGAAACATGGTTGCTGTCGGGCGACTTTTTACCGACGACATTGACATCCACCAACTCCATCCCGCGCGAACCGGAGCCGCTGGGGGACACTTCGAATTCGAGGGTCGCAGCGGCGGTGCCGATGAATTGGTGGGCATCCTTGGCGCTCACCGGCGCGAGGCCGTCGGCTTTGACGATCCGCAGGTCCACGCCCGGATCGGCGGTGATTTTAAAGGCAAGCGAGAAGCCGGTGGCGGGGCCGGGTGTGGGCAGAAGCAGGCTGTTGGCATTTCTTCCGAGAGGGTGGCGGGTTTGTACCGTGAGTTGGAGATTTTTGATTTCGAGTTGCAGGGGCCGCACGTCGAGGAAACGCGAGCCGTCCCCCGCGACGCGGACCGACCAATCTCGCAGGTTTTCACCGGTGACGGACACCACCTCGCCCGCGCCGCTGAGGCCGAGGGTGAGGGTTTCGGGTATGCCCTGGTGGATCTGGTAGGTGAGGCGCTGGCCGCCGGTGATCTCCGTTAGGCTGGCGCGGGCCTCGATATCGGCGGTGGCGGAGAAGAAGAGCGGCGCTTCTTTCGGGGTCTCCTTCATGGGGAGGATGACGATGCGGTCGGTGGGGTCCTGAGCGAGGCAGAAGTTTGTTAGGGCGAGAAGGATGCTGGCGAAGGTTCTCATGGGGATTGGGGGTGTGCTGGTTGGACCGCGGAATTTATTCCGCCTGGGTGATGAATGAATTCGGGCGAGATGAATCTCGCGGTCCGTTTATTTGAGGGCGTCGATCAGGCGCAGCATGTCGGCGACGCGCGGGCTGGCGGGGTAGAATTGCTTCACCGTCGCTTGCGGGCCGGCGAATGGTTTGAAGTCAATGGCATCGGCGAGCGGGCCGCCTTTGAGTTTTTCGGCGGCGAGCATGGAGAGGCCGGCGAGTTGCATCGAGGGCGTGGCGCGGTCGAACGGCAGGGTGCTGGGTTCGAAAGGCATGGTCCATTTGCGTTCGACCATTTCGCCCTTCGCGGTGTCGCGGAAACGCACGCTGACCTCGCCGATTTCGCCGGTGCCTTCGGGCAGGGTCTCCACCTGATAGACGGCGACCCCCGCTTCTTCGGCGGCGAGTTCCGCGGCATCGACGGCGTCGTTGCGGAAATCCTCGGTTTTCAGGCGGTCCTTCTCGAAGCCGATCAGTTTGTAGTTTCCGACGCGCTCGGGGTTGAAACGGACCTGGACTTTCACGTTCTCCGCCGCCGGGCGGAAGGCCCCGGCGAGCTGGCGGGCGAAGCGGTCGGACTTGTCATCGACGACGTAGTAGCGGCCGTTGCCGTGGCGCGCGAGTTCGCCTAACAAACGATCGTTGAGACCATCCGCGCCGATGCCGGCGATGTCGAAGGCGATGCCTTTCTGGCGCAGCGCCTTGATGCGGATGGCGAGGCGTTCGGGATCGGCGTTGCCGAGGTTGGCGGCGCCGTCGGTGAAGAGCACGATGCGGTTTTGTTCGCCCGGAGCTTGATGGCGGGCGGCCATTTCCTCGCCGAGC
>JBIPMR010000894.1:0-2515 GCA_044369025.1 Luteolibacter sp. | reverse complement strand
CTCCACGAGCACGACCCGGAAAAGCGCAGGACCCAAGGGTAAACGCTGAAAATCTGATATGCTGAAATTGAAGACGTGCCCGGGGAGACATCGAGTTGCTAGAACGCATCGCCAAAGACCCGCAGGTGTTCATCTTCAAACAAGGTTGGGCCAGCGTTTCTCTCGACGGCGGGCGCGGGCTCAAGGAACTGAGGTCGCTCTACGAACCCTGGATTCAGAAATGAAAACCACGGATTACAGGCAGACACGGATTAGGAGAGGTTGATGAAAGAGGTCCCGCTCATCCCGTGGGTTAGCAGCAAGATCAATGCAGTTCTTTGATCGTCCGTGTAAATCCGGGAAATCCGTGGTTCCAATCTTCCTTTGTTGGCGCGCACCTTCAGGCGGGGATTCTGGAGATGATAGAAACCCTCGGCAATCTCCAGGCCAGCGCGGAGAGGGAAATCTTCCGGGAGCTGGAGCAGGACGAACAAGTCATCGACCGGATCGCCGCCGCGCGGCGCGTGATCGCAGGGCTCGTGGTTTTCCAGCAGCCGGAGATGGAGCTTGACCAACGGCGGGTGGAGGCGTCGCGGAACCGCCTGGCGGAACTGGAACGTTACAGGAAAAAAGCTGAAGTCCTGACCTGCGATTGAGCCGGATTAGCCGGCTAACGGATGGTGCGGAATCCGGCGTTTTCCAGGGCGCTGCGGATGGCCAGCAGCAGGGTTGCGGCGTGGCCGCCGTCGCCGTGCGCGCAGAGGGTTTCAAACCGGCCGCTGTTGGCGAGTGCGAGCGCCTGCGCCACCGCTTCCTCGGGGCTTTCGATCACCGCGCCGGGTTGGCTGCGGGGTTGCAGCGAACCGTCATCCTGATAGCGGCGGTCGGCAAAACCCTCCGCTCTAACGGTCATGCCCGCCGCGCGGGCGGCGGCGGCGAGTGCGCCGTCCGGGGGTGCGTAAAGTCGGAGCTTGGGGGAAACTTCGAGCACGCCCGCGATCACCGCATCGGCGAGGGGTTTTTCGCGGTTCGCCTGGTTGTAGAGGGCTCCGTGGGGTTTCACATGGTGCAGGTCGGCGCCCATCTCATGCGCGAGGGCGGCGAGTTTTTCCACCTGTCTGACGACCAGCTCGGTGATCGCTTGGGGTGGCAATTCCAGCTCGCGCCGGCCGAAGTTTTCCCGGTCCTCATAGCCCGGATGGGCGCCGAGCGCCACGCCGGCCGCGAGGGCGTGGGCGAGGGTGCGCCGCATGGTATCATCACTGCCCGCATGGCCGCCGCAGGCGATGTTGCACGAACTCACCAGGCCGAGCAGCAACTCGTCTTCGGTGCCGCCTTCGCCGAGGTCGGCGTTGAGATCGATCAGGCGCATGGTTGGGATTTGAAAAGCTCCAGACCGCTGCGCAACCCCGCAAAATCCCGTTGCTCCTGCTTGCGGAGTTGCTGCGCTTCCTGCCAGGTCACTTCGCGGAATTCGATGCGGGTGCCCGGCCAGGCGCGGGCGAGCTTGGGCAAATCCACGGAGATCACATGGCCGATCTGCGGGTAGCCGCCGATGGTCTGGCGTTCGGCTAACAGGACGATGGGTTGGCCGTCGGGTGGCACTTGCACGGACCCGCAGGCAACCGGTTGGGAAAGCATTTCCCGGGGTGATTGCAGATCCAGCCGCGGCCCGGACAGGCGCGCGCCCATGCGGTCCGAGTTGGGTGTTAGCTGATAGGTTTCAGTGCGCAGCCGGTGACGGGCTTGATCGGTAAACTCGTCGTGTTGCACGCCGGGCAGGAACCGCAGTTCGATGCCGGCATCCCGGCCGCCGCGCCCGACATGCCAGTTGCCGGGGCGGGGGATGGCTCCGGCGGCTTCGAAATCCAGCCAGTCGCCGGCGCGCAAGGCATGCCCGCCGAAGCCGGCGCGGAGGTCGGTGGCCGCGCTGCCTAACACGCGGCGGGCTTGGAAGCCGCCGGCGATGGCGAGATAGGCGCGCGCGCCCCGGGTGGGTTTTGAGAAATCCAGGGTTGCGCCGGCTTTGACGTGGCGTGGCGCGCCGCAGCCGTCGATGAAGGCGACGACCGCGTCCGCGTGAAATTTCAGCAGCGGCCCGCTGAGGCAGATTTCCAAGGCTGCCGCGCCTTCGTCGTTGCCGACTGCTAGATTTGCCGTCCGCAGCGCCCGCCGGTCCACCGCGCCGCCGGGGGAAACGCCGCACGCTTCGTATCCCGGCCGGCCGAGGTCCTGGATGGTGGTCAGGCTGCCGGGATGGATGACTTCGATTCTTCCGGCCCGCGGCGGGGGGGCGGCTTTCCTGCGTGGAAAATCGAAACGATCCACCGCGCGGAATTTCACCCGGTCCCCGGGGCGCAGCAGCGCCGGCCGGACTTGGGCGGGATCGAACAGCAGAACGGCGGTGCATCCTAACACATGCCAGCCGCCGGGCGAGGCGAACGGATAGATGCCCGCCTGCCCGCCGGCGATGGCCACCGAACCGGCGGGCACCGCGAGCCGCGGGGTCTGCCTCCGTGGCAGCCCGAGGCGCGGC
>JBIPMR010000128.1:0-7758 GCA_044369025.1 Luteolibacter sp. | reverse complement strand
TTCATGGACGGTTTCCCGTCCTGAAGGGACGCTTCATGCGGGAGAGATGCCGCTGCCCGCCCATGGCATGAGCCGTCCTTTCAGGACGGGATCCGATACGCATGCCAACCACCCGGCACCTTGTGCCGGGCTTTGATGAAAGGTCCCGTTGGGACCAAAGATTCCTCCGACTGCGCTGGGCCCGGCTCGGGTGGCGGTCTGCGCGGTCTGGTTTCCGCCTGTGCGGCTCGGGTGACGGTCTGCGCGGCTCCGTTTTCGCCTGCGCGGCTCGGGTGATGGTCTGCGCAGGCTGGTTTTCATTCGCGCGGGCTTGGCTGATCGAAAACGGGGCAAAACAACCGCCAGGTGGGGGCGATTTCCAGGGCCGGTTCATGGGCTGGGGCGGCCGAAGTCCGCCCCTCCTTACCGCAACCCCCAAGGAGCGGCGAAATCCGTCCGCCGAGCCCATGAAACGCCAGTAGGATGAGCAACGCGCTTTTCATTGTCCTCTCATGGACCGGGCGGCCGGAGTCCGCCCCTCCTCATGGCGCGCGGCCATTTTCCGGCTTTCCATTCGGGTTCTCCGCGCCATGTTGTTTCCCCGATGGAACCTCTCGTGGCACTTTCCTGGTTTTTCCACCTCTGCGTGATCCTCGCCGGACCGCTCGCGTGGGGATTGTTCGTGTTTTTCAAACGCCGCTGGGACCGCAGCTACGACGGAGCGGTGGAAGCCAGTTCGGAGGAAATCCTGGAGGAGCTTGAACGCGAGTTCCCCCCCGTCCGCCGGACGACGATCCGGACCCAGACCGAATACCTGCCGTTCGTGTTCGAGTGCATCCGGGAAAACATCGACTCCGGTTTTGAGGATCCGCAAATGTATTCGCTGCTGCAGAGGATCGAACACCATCGGCCGGATGAGGAACGCAGCGCGAGGTTCACCGTGGTCTCCGGCCGCCAACGCAGCGATTTGCATCTGCGCTGGGTCCGCGATTCGTGCGACCGGATCCTGCTGCGCATCCAGGGCGCGCCCGCGATCATCCGTGCGCTGAGGGACCACAAACGCCGGATCCCGAGTGCGGTGACCGGGGTGGGCACCTGAAACTCAGAGCCCGAGGAAATTGCGGATCAGGCGGATGCCGGCGTCCTGGCTCTTTTCCGGATGGAACTGGCAGGCGAAGAGCTGGCCACGCTCGATGGCGCCGGCGAAGGTCTGGGTGCCGTAGGTGGTTTCCGCGACCACCACCGCAGGATCAAGCGGTTCGGGGAAATACGAGTGGACGTAGTAAAAATACGGTTCGGCACCGAGGCCTTTCCAGACCGGGGTTTCGCCGCGTTTGGAGACGGCGGAGTTCCATCCCATGTGCGGGATTTTCAAACCGGGTTCGTCCAAAAACCGGCGGACGGTGCCCGGGATGACGCCGAGTCCTTTGGCGTCCGGCGCTTCCTCGCTGGAATCGAATAAAATCTGATAGCCGACGCAGATGCCGAAGTAGGGCCGGTCCGCGGCGATCCAGTCCTTGAGAAAAGTGTCCAGCCCGCGTTTTTCGAGGCGCTCCATGCAATCGCCGAACGCGCCCTGGCCGGGCAGGATCAGGTGCGTGGAATCGCCAACCTGGTCCGGGCTGGCGACGATCTGCGGATCCTGGCCGAGCGAGTGGAGGGCGTTGGCGACGCTGCGGAGATTGCCGCCGCCGTAATCGATGATCCCGACTTTCACAGCGCGTCCTTGGTGCTTGGAATGCCGATCACCCGGGAATCCCGCTCGCAGGCGTCGCGCAGCGCGCGGGCCAGGCCCTTGAAGATCGCCTCGGCGATGTGGTGCCCGTCGCGGCCGTAAAGCAGCTCGACGTGGATGTTGGCGCGGAGGTTCGACGCGAGCGCCCGGCAGAATTCCTCGACGAGGGTGAAGGGCATGTTAGGCGCTGAGGGAGTGCCGGCGGGAGCGCGGAATTCCAGGTGCGGGCGGTTGCTGAGATCGACCACCACGCGGGCGAGGGTTTCGTCCATCGGCAGGTAACAGCAGCCGTAACGGCGGATGCCTTCCTTGGTGCCGAGCGCCTCGCGCAGGCAATCGCCGATGACGATCCCGGTGTCTTCGATGGTGTGATGGAAATCCACCTCGAGATCACCGACGGTTTTCACCTTGAGATCGAACAGCCCGTGCTTGGAAAACAGCGTGAGCATGTGATCGAAAAACGGGATGCCGGTCTCGATGGTGGAAACCCCCGAGCCGTCGATGTCCAACGAGAGCTCGATCTGGGTCTCCGCGGTCTGGCGGCTGCGGGTGGCGGTGCGGGGCGCGGGCATGAGTCTGATGGAAATTTCCTGACCGGCGCTTACTTGAGCTCTTTCGCCTTGGCTTCCAAGGGGGTGAGATAACTTGGGGCGACCTTCGCGGTTTTGGCGGCGCTGATGGCGGCGGTGACCGTGGCCTTGGGAGCCGCGCCATTGACGGCGGCGTAAGCTTCGCGGTAGGCCTTGCCGCCATCCACTCCGAGGGCGGCCGGCACGGCGGCGAGCCGCTTGATTTCGGCTTCACCGAAGGCGATGTTGTCCGTGATCGAGGCCTTGTGATAGGGATTGGCGTTGAGCCAGGTTTTCACTCCGGTTTTCTCGGATTGGTAACGCGCCTCGATGGCGGCGTCCTCTTCCTGGATCGCGCCTTCCGTGACCCGGCGGTCTTCCGGAGCCATCCGCTCGAGGCCGACCTGACGCTCCTTGATGCGGGCGTCGGTCCCGGCGAGCGAGGCTTTCAGTTCCTCGACGTAGCGGCGGATCACCTGGCTCATGACCGGGGCGAGGGAGCCGTAGGAAAGCGTGGTGCGGTAGTCGCGGTCGAATTCCGAGAAGGCGCGCAGGGCTAACAAGACCTGGTTTTCGGCGACCAGCGTGCGGATTTTCGCTTCGTGCATGCGGGCGTCGAGGTCGTAGGCATTTGCCTGATAGTCGTCGGCGGAGATCATCTTGCCATTGAGCTTGATGGCGCCGGCGGCGACTTGCGCGGACTCGGCCTTGAGGGTTTCGAGGATTTCCTTGGCTTGTTTGGTTTTCGAGCTGCCCTTGTTTTGCGCGAGGAATTTTTCGACGGCGGCGATGCGTGGTTTGTAATCGTCCCCGCTGAGGAAATCCGGGACTGGCACCAGCTTGCCGATCGGCACGAAGGCGGTGAGGTCGAGTTGCTCGCGGGCGACTTTGGCGACATCGGCCTTGGCGACCTTGCGCTCGTCCTTGATGCTTTTGGTCACTTGCACTTCGAGCGTGTAGGACTCGGCATCCTCATTCAGGACGGACGCTTCCAGAATGGTGCCATCCTTGAGGGTGAAGGTATCGGCCGAACAAGGCAGCGCGACGGAGCAGAAACAAAGGGTGGCGATGAGTGGGGTTTTTTTCATGGTTCGGGAGGTTGATAACAGGTGGTGGGCCGGAGCAAAGATTCACAAGATGGCAGGCTAGGGCAAGACCGCTTCTTCTAACTCGCCGACGGTGGTCACCGACCGGCTCTCGCCACCCGCGAAAACCAGTTTCACCGAACCCGGCGGAATGCCGTCGGCCGGTTTTTCGGGGCGGCGCTGAATCATCCGCATCGGCAGCCGCTGGATGGCGAGCTTGAGCTCCGGTGAGATCCCGGCGCCGGCGATGACGGTGACCTTGAAGTGGCGGGCGAGGGTGGCTTGCAGCAGATCCGTGTGGAGGATGGGGCGATCCACGGCGTAGGTCGGCAAGGGGGTGGCGAGTTCGCTGAAGGACTCCACCAGCGGCCGTTTCTGCTCGGACAGCCGGCACTCGGCGATGGAAATCAGGCCGGCGGTGCTGTCGTCGAAGAGCATCACCAAATCGGTGACGGGCAGGTCGATGATTTTCGCCGTGTCCGGGCATTCCTTGAGAAACTCGGAGTCGGTGAACCATTCGGCCGCGGTGGTGGCGAGATCCTCCGCCCACACCAGCCACCTTTCCTCCGAGGTGATCACCGCCACGTCCAGCGCGGCTTGGAGCGCGAGTCCGTAGAGAAACGCCCGCCCCTCGCCTACGGAATTCGGGGCGTCTTGCGGGAACTGGCGGAGTTTCGCCCCGTTGCTGAAGGCGTCGCGGGACATTTTCAAAAGTGCCACCGCCTTGTCGCGGAACGCCACGTCGCCGGTCACCCCGAAGGCTGCGGCGTAGGCGGAAACCATCCGGAAACTGCTCGCCGCATGGGCGCTCACATCGCGGGCGACCGGGCCGAGCCGGGAGTTGCGCACTTTCAGGAGTTGTTTCCGAGCCATCTCAAATCGATGGGCGAACACCTCGACGGACTGTCCTTGTTCGGCGGCAAGCGCCTGGACGGATTTGGAAATCGCCAGGCTGTTGCTGCGGAAATATTCACGCCGGGGATCGACCTCCGACGGCAGATTTCCCAAGTCCTTCATGCCGGCGGCCTTGATCCACCAGGCGGCTTCTTCGGGCGGCAATTCTTTCTCGATGTCCTCCACGCTCCAAAGCCACAGCGCCGGATCCGACTCGGCGGCCATGCCCACGGCGAACAGCCCGTCGGGGGTGGCGAAGGTTTTTTCCGCATAAGCAATGAGCCCGAGCGCCTTTTCCAGCGCCTGCGGATCGCGGGCGGCGCGGTAGGCATTCAGCAACGCCACCACCGCCCGCGCCTGGCCGCCGCAATCGCGGAAAAACCCGGGCAGCGCCCAGGAAGTGCCACGCCGTGTGGCGAAAACCCCACCTTCCAGCGGGTCGAACATCGCGCTGGAGAGCAAATCGACGAGCAGCTCGCGAGTGGTTTCCAAGCTGCGCGCCCGCACATCGGGAGGCAGGCCCGGGTGAATGGCCGCCGTCGCCATCAGATCGATCGCGCCCGAGGGGAAAAGCCCGCCCGCTTCGTCGAAGGTCCGCGAGTAGGGATCGTAAAACGAGGACAACTGGCGCAATGCCCGCACGGCATCTTCGGCGGGGGTCTCGCTCGTCACTTTGGCGTTTTTGCGCTGGGCGAGGCGTGACCGGCGGTTGGCGTTGTCGAGCGCGCTGTTTTGAAGCACGTATTTGGGGTCATCCTTCCACATCCTGCCGACCATTTCGTGGGACTGGTTGAACAGTTCCGTCACGTTGCCGGATTCGGTGAAGGCCACCGGGATCCATGCCACCGGATTGGCGTCCGCCGTCATCCAGACGAACAACGGCAGTTGCAGGCCACGCTTGATTTCGGCACACAAGTCCGCCGTCAGCAGGCCGATCTCGCGCGACGCGTCGCCATCAATGAGCACCGGCACATAACGGTTGTTGATGGTGGAAACCAGGCTGCCATCGGCCGCCATCGAAGCGAGGACTTCTTGAAACCCCGGTTGCTGCGGCATGGCGATCACGGCGAAAACCAGACGGTTGGCCGCCTTCGCCCGCGCCATGGTCTCGGGAGTCCACGGTTGCCAATGAATCGGCGATTTTGCCTGAGTCCGGTAAACCGCTCCGGGCAGGGTGCCGATGCCGTTGGATTGCAGCTCGGGCGCAAGAGCCGGCGGGGCGGCGGCCTCTTGCTCCGCTTCATTCCGCGCCAGTTTCCGGCAGCCAGCCGAAACGAAAATCATGCCGTAAAAAGTCGCCACCACGGTTGCCCGACGGAAAAAAATTGGAAGGTTCATAAAAATGGGAGGGGGAGAAGAAATGCGATCACCTTCCCCTTGGCAGCCGCATCTTGAAGAAAAGACTTCCGATGTGGCAAGCCGAAGCTAGCCTTACCCCACAATTCCCTACACCGTGTGATCAGTATTGCCGTTTCCAGCCAAAAAGGAGGGGTGGGTAAAACCACCGTTTCCATCAATCTCGCCCACGCCTTCGCCCGGGCAGGCGTGAAAACCCTGCTCGTCGATGCCGATCCCCAAGGCTCGGTGGGACTTTCCCTCACCCGCCAATCCCGGCTGCTCAGCGGATTTTACGACTATCTCGCCGATCCGGGAATCCCGTTGGAACGCCTGATCGTGCCGACCCGGCTGGAGACCTTTTCCCTCGTCGCCAGCGGCCAGGGCAGCGATTACGAAGCCAGTGGCGGCGGCATGGGTGCCCACCTCGCGCGGGTCCGCGCGTTTCTCCGCAGCGTCGCCGCGCGGGGTTTCGACCTGTGCCTGATCGACACCGCCGCCGGCCTGTTCGGGGTGACCGGGGACGTGATCGCTTCGAGCGACGCCATTTTGATTCCCCAACAAGCCGAGCCGCTCGGGATCCGCTCGGTCCCCAAATTGCTCGAAGGACTCAACCGCCTGCGGGTGATGAATCCCCGCCTCAGCGTGCTCGGCGTGTGCCTCACCATGGTCCAGAACGACCTCGCGGAGAGCACCGAAGCCGCCGCCGCGTTGCGCCAATTGCTGCCGCCTGAAATGGTTTTCCGCACTCAAATCCCGCGCGACGGTTTGTTTGTCCGCGCCAGCGCCCGTGGCCTGCCCATCGGCGTGCTCGAAGACGGTGCCGGAGCGCAGGTGGTTTTCGACTCGCTCCGCTCCGAAATCGAGGCCAAGCTCGAACCTCACCCCGCGCGCGGATGAGCGACCCGATTTATCCATGGCTCGACCCGATCGAAGTCCGGCGCCTCGCCGAGGGACTCATGAAGCCCCATCGCGAACCGCCGGTGACCGTCGGCGACGCGGGATTCGACGCGGGATTTGTCGGTTATGCGACGGATCGCACTCCCGCGCCGACCCCGCCCTCCGTCGTTGAGGCTCCGGTCCGCGCAGCGGTTGAGCCGGTCGTGCAGGAAAGCACCTCGACGGCCCGCGGCCCGTTTCTCGACCGGATCACCCGTTTCCGAAACTGGTTGCACGATCAATTCGGCGCCACGGGGATCTTCATTCTGGATCGCGAGGGCGCGGTGATTTTCGATGAAAGCAGCCACGGTCGGCTGCATTTCCTCGCCCGCAGTCTGGCGCTGGCATCCCGCCGCCAAGCGGCATCCGGCGGCAACGTGCACGTGAAAATCGGCGCGGGAGCCACCCTCGAAGTCATTCCCGTGGACACGGCCTATGGCTGCCTGGTGCTCGGCGCGGTGGTGGCGGAATCGCTGCCCCCGGCAGCGGTGGCCGCGGTGATGGCCGCCCTCGCCGAAGTCGCCGCACCGCCTTCCTGACTGCAGGCCCCGCAGGGAGGAAAAGGGGAATCTTCGAGTTGGGTGAAAAATAGTTTGCTTGAATCTCAAAAGCCAGTCGAGGTGCCGCTGTGCGCTTGCGGGACGGCGGGAGTAAAAAATGTGAATCCGTTTACTCTGACCCCATTCCCTGCGGAGCATGCTTCCTTTCAGCATTTCAGCATTTCAGCGTTACCCAAATCCCCCTTTTTCCCCGCAACCCCCTTTTCCCCGCCTCCGGTCCGGCCACCCGCTCTTGCAACGGACCTCACCTCAAAAGCAAATTCCTACCGGCAAATTTTGGGACAAGGGATCCAATTTCCAGACGTTTCACGGATATTCCAGCGTATCCCCGCGAATAAACTCAAATTATGACTATGTTATTTGGATTCCGCTCACCAGCCCTGAACAAATTGGTCCATGCGATTTTGATTTTCATCGCATGCAGCATGCCATTGCATGCGGCACTCGGTCCCAAAGTGCAGTTGAAATCCAAGTTGGCGGTCAAGCAACGGCTCATTTCTGTCACAGTTCCTGAGGGCTATTCCAATGTCAGCGTGGAGGTTTTCCAAAAGGATTCGGGCTGGAAAAGCATCACATCAGTCAAGGCGAAATCCGGTGTGATGAAGTTCAAGCTGCCAAATTACGCGAAGAGAGTTCGCGCTGTCGGCCGCAAGTGGGTGAAC
>JBIPMR010000893.1:0-2516 GCA_044369025.1 Luteolibacter sp. | reverse complement strand
CGCATCACCGCCCGGGCGTCGCTGGTCACCCGCGGGAAATCGACACCTTCCCTAACGGAGCCCGAGACGTTGACCACCGGCACGCCGAGCGTGCGCAGCTTGGCCGCCAGCCGGCGGGTGTGGATCGCGGCGATCACCCCGTCGCCGTTCCAGCCGCGGGGCATGTCGGTGTTCTCCTCCGGTCTGCCCGGCTGCATCTCTAACAGCCAGGGACCGTGCCGCTGGGCATACTCCCATACGCCTTCGATGATGCCACGGCCGTAGTCACTCCACGCCGGGATCAACAGCGCGACCCGTGGAAGAATCAAGCGGCCCGACGTGGCGTCGGTCTTTTTGGCTTTGGACAGGCGGGTGGGTTTCACGGGGGTGATCGCTAGCCGGGCGGCGCGGCTCCCTCAAGGAAATTACAGGTTGGCAGGGTCAAGCATTTCGATTGCCACGCTTGCCAAGAGCCCGGCCCGGCCCGCATGAGTCTCAGTCCCCCAACTCGTCGAACGCCGCCTGCAGCGCCTCGCGCGCGCGGTTTTCTTTTTCCGTGAGTGCGCGTTCAATCGGCGGCGCGGCGTCGTTAGGGAGCTCGGTCACGGGACTGAACCCGCCTTTCCGGGTGAGGATGAACTCGCGGCTTCTTAGATGGCGCTGCTCCTTGTCCTGGATGTGCACCCATTCGCGCGGCTTGCCGGGTTTGCCTGACAATTGTGGGGCGAAGCTGCGGCCGTGCAACTCTTCCTCCGGCAACGGCGCTCCGGTTAGATCGCAGAAGGTGGGGAAAAAATCCGAGAAATCGACCAGGTCGGCGCAGTTTGACCCCGCATTGATCCGCCCCGGCCAGCGGACGATGAGCGGCACTCGGGTGCCGCGGTCCGTCATGCTGCCCTTGCCGCCTTGAATCCGATTGCCGTCACCCCACACGTTTGTCAGGTCGCGGTCGGTGCCGTTGTCGGAGAGGAACATGACCACGGTGTTGTCCGCGATGCCGAGATCGTCGAGTTCCTTCATCAGCATGCCCACCTGCTTGTCGAGATAGGCGATCATGTCAGGGGAAAATTTGGGATCCCCCTTGTGCTCCGTGGTCGGTGCGACGTAGCCCTGCCGCTTGCTGTCCGGGGTGGGTTCCCATGGGTAGTGGGGCAGGCAGGTGGTGAGATAGGCGAAAAACGGTTGTTTCCGTTTCGCATTGTGGCGGACGAAATCGAGCAGGAACTCCGTGTCCAGATCCGGTCCGTAGCGGGTCTTGATTTCATCGGCGATCACGGTGCCGTTGCGGTTGATGTGGGGCGTCCAGAAGCGTCGGCGTTTTTCACCCTCGCCGTCGAAGATCTGCCAGACCTGATAGGTGTCGAAGCCGAACGCGGTGATGGTATTGTGTTTGTGCAGCAGCGACACATGCCACTTGCCGGCAATCGCGGTCGCATATCCCGCCGACTTGAGCTGTCGCGGGAAGCTGGGTTGCTGCGGCGACAAATGGGTTTCCTCCTGTCGTTGGCTGTGCAGCACTTCCTTCAAACCGTTTTTGAAGGGATAGCGGCCTGTCAGGAGACTGGCCCGCGAGGGCGAGCAGAACGGATTGGAAAAGCAGTGGTTGAACCGCATGCCCTGCGCGCGCAGCTTGTCGATGTTGGGTGTGGCGTGGGATTTCCCGCCATAGGTGGAGAGGCATTCGATGCCGAGATCGTCGGCCAGGATCACCACCAGGTTGGGACGGGTTTCCGGCGCGGCGTGCGAGGCCCCGGCAAGAATCAGCCAGCCAGCCAAACATACGAAGATCGGGCAAATGAGAAACGGCTGCCAGCGCATGGCTTTCATCCAGCGAAGTTCCGGACGCCTGTCCATGACAATCCGTCCCCTGACGCAAATTGGTAATTGAAATGCGCGGCAGTGGCTTGAAGAAATGGATGCGGAAGCCAACCTACCCGTAGAAACGAACCGTGATGATCCAACGCAAACGACTGCCTGACGAATTGTGGCCCGGGCATTTTGTTAGAAATCTAACTCAATGGGTTTTGGCACTCTGCCTCTGCGGGCTTTCCGATTTGTCAGCCAGGCAGCCGAATATCGTGCTGATCCTGGCGGATGACCTGGGATACGGGTCGGTGGGATGTTACGGCAACAAGGGGGTCCGCACTCCCCACATCGACCGTCTGGCGGCCGCTGGAATTCGTTGCACCGACTTCCACTCCAACGGGCCGATGTGCACCCCGACGCGGGCCGCGCTGCTGACCGGCCGCTATCAACAACGATGCGCCTGGGTGGATGACGGGGAGCTCTCGCCGGTTTTCCGCCAACAGCGGCAGGGGAACCTGAAACAGCGCTGGGCTTGGGGAATCCCGCTGGATGAACTGACCATCGCGGAGCTGCTGAAAAAAGGAGGGTATGCCACCGGACTTTTCGGCAAATGGCATTTGGGGTATGATTTCAAATTCCATCCCATGAACCAGGGTTTCGACGAATTCCGGGGCTTTATCTCCGGCGCCGTCGATTACCATACCCATGTCTCCACGAGCGGACTCCAGCAG
>JBIPMR010000127.1:0-7770 GCA_044369025.1 Luteolibacter sp. | reverse complement strand
AATCAAGTTGGCGGGATCGAATTCTTAAAGCCATTGCCCTGAAGCTGGCGCTCCGTGGGCTTTAGTGCTTCATCGGGCTTTCGCCGGAGGCGTCGCCGAGGTGGGAGAGGTTTTCCGGGAGGAAGCGCTTGAAGCGGGTCTTGTCGATCGACTTCATGTAGGCTTCTTCGGGCGAGATCATGCCTTCGCGGAGTTTCGACCAGATCGATTCGTCCATGAACTGCATGCCCTCGTTTTTACCACCGGTGATGACGTCGTAGAGTTTCTGGGTCGCGCCTTCGCGGATGATGGCGGCGACGGCGGGAGTGGCGAACATGATTTCATGCACGGCGGTCCGGCCGGGTTTGTCGACGCGCTTGCAAAGCAGCTGGGCGACCACGCCGCGCAGCGAGGCCGCAAGCATGGTGCGGACCTGCGATTGCTGGTCGGCGGGGAAAACGTCGATGATCCGGTCCACCGTCTTGCGGGCGTTGTTGGTGTGGAGGGTTCCGAAGACAAGGAGTCCGGTTTCCGCGGCGGTGAGGGCGAGCGAGATGGTTTCCAAGTCGCGCATTTCTCCGACGAGCACGATGTCCGAATCTTCGCGCAGGGCGGCGCGCAGGCCGTCGGCGAAGGACGGTGTCTGGATCGGCACTTCGCGCTGGGTGATGATGGAGCGTTTGTTGCTGTGGACGAATTCGATGGGCTCCTCAACCGTGATGATGTGGCGGTTGAAGTTGATGTTGATGTAGTCGAGCAGGGCGGCGAGCGTGGTGGATTTGCCGGAGCCGGTGGGCCCGGTGACGAGCACCAGGCCGGAGCGCATGTGGCCGAATTCCTTGACGATGTTCGGCACTCCGAGGCTCTCCAACGACGCGATCTCGGTGGGGATCAAGCGGAAGACGGCGGCAAGGCCGTTCTGTTGTTTGAGATAGTTGCAGCGGAAGCGGGAGTCCTCGTCCATCTCGTAGGCGAAGTCGAGGTCGCCGCTTTTCAGATAGCGCTCGAAGGCCGCGGGATCGCAAATTTCGGAGAGCAGGGATTTGAAAGTTTCGCCCTGCAGGATTTCCTGATCCGGAATCTCCGTGACGGCGCCGTGCACCCGGATCTTCGGGTGCTGGCCTTCCGATAGATGAAGGTCCGAGCCCTTCGTGGAAATGAGATAACGGAAGAGTGTGTCGATCTTGGCCATGCGGAAACGGGAAAAGGAGAGGATGAGGTGGTGGAGTCGGAGAGAAAAACCCTGGTGCTTCAGGATTCGAAGAAGGCTCTCATTTGGTTTTTATCATCGGAACGGAAGAGGGCTTCTTCGCGTGAGATCAAACCTTGGACATAGAGGCGGCGCAAGGATTCATCCATGGTGATCATGCCGACGTTTTTGCCGGTTTGCATGACGCCGGGCAGCATGAAGGTTTTGCCCTCGCGAATGCAGTTGGAGACGGCGGGGGTGTTGACGAGCAGTTCGAGGGCGAGCACCCGGCCATTGCCATCCGCCCGCGGCACGAGTTGTTGGGAAAGGATCCCGCGGAGCGACTCGGAAACCATGATCCGGATTTGATCGCGTTGGTCGGTGGGGAACACGTCGAGCACCCGGTCCAAGGTCCGCGGGGCGTTTCCGGTGTGCAGGGTGCCGAGCACCAAGTGGCCCGTTTCCGCAGCGGTGAGGGCGAGCTGGATGGTTTCCAGGTCGCGCATTTCTCCGACCATGATGACGTCGGGGTCTTCCCGCAGTGCGCCGCGGAGGGCTTTGGCGAAGGATTCGGTGTGGGTGTGGACCTCGCGCTGATTGACGTGGCAGCCTTTCGATTCGAAAACGTATTCGATCGGGTCCTCGAGCGTGAGAATGTGGTCTTCGCGGTCGCGGTTGATGAAATCGACCAGCGCGGCGAGGGTGGTGGACTTGCCGGAGCCGACGGAGCCGGTGACGAGGACCAGCCCGTTCTGATAGCGGGTGAGCGGCAGGATGTGCTCCAGCGGCAGGCCGATGTCTTCGAGGGACTTGATCTTGGTGTTGATGATCCGGAACACCATGTCGTAGCCGAGGCGCTGTTTGACGACGGAAGCGCGATAGCGGCCGTTGCTAGCGGAGTAGGCGAAGTCGATGTCGCCGTGGGTTTGGAGCCGGTTCCACTCGGTATCGCCCAGAAAGGAGCGCGCGAGGCGGGCGGTGTCCTCGGCCGTGAGTGGCTGATGGTCCGGCCAGATGGGGGAGAGAGAACCGAAGCGCCGCCATGCCGGTGGGTAGGCCGTGGGAAGATGGACGTCGGAGCAATCGTATTCGCGACCGAGTTGAAGGTATTGATCGACGTGATCGAGGACCTGATGGGCTGACATGAGGGGCGTTAGATGGAGTTGGATGATGGTTGGGCCGGACGGGGGCTCTTTGGCTGGAGGACTCCCGAGCGACCGGTGAGATAGCTGCCGAGCTGCTCGGTCAGCCAGACTTTCGCCAGCGGGCGAACGGCGGTCAAGGTGAGACCGAGCAAAGTGAGTGCCCAATTGCGATTTTTGATGGTTTTCGCCGCCGCTGCGGGTCGCCGGCGTAAAAAGATGCTCGCGACATATCCCGACGCCAGGCCTCCCAGGATCCAACCTTTCGGGTGGGTTTTCAGGGAGTTGCGGACTCTGGAAGCCACGTCAAGGCGCTCGACCAGCGCATGCGCGTCGTTTCCCAGACGGGTCCGGGCGATCTCGGCGAGGCGGATCAGTCGTTCGATTTCTTGTTTTTGGGAAAGTTCTCGATCCATTCGCGGTCTTTTTTGAATTCAGCTCGGGTGAAAGCGAAGGCGGTGCCCATCGCGGGTTTTCCGAGGACGGCAAACAGGGCGCCGGCCAACAGATGCAGGGCTCCTGCCGCGAGTGCGACCCAGTGCCACGGCCAATGCATGGACTGCGCAAGGGCGGCGACTCCGCCGGCGATGAGCAGCGCCCAGGCAAACACCCCGCAGCAAGCCGCGGCACCCCAGAAGATGGCGACGCGGGCGGCACTTGATGCGGCATCCTTGGATTCCAATTGGATCAAGGCGATGCGCGAGGCGACGAGCCCCATCAGCGCCTCCCGCCAATTGAGGGGAGCGCCGGGGGCGTGGTGGATGGTCTCGCCGGGAGGGTTTCCGGGCGACGCCCGGGACGCGTCAGGTGGGGGATTCATGAGGCTGCAGGAAAACTCACCTGACAGGGCGTGGGGTTCAACGGCGGACGATCAGGCCGACGAGGAAACCGATTCCGAGGGCGCTCAATACGCACTTGGTCGGATTTTCGCGGATGTAGTCTTCGGCGGTCACTTGGATTTCGCGGGCTTTCACACGGGACTCCTGCCATTGTTCGGTGGCGGATTCGCGGAGATGTTGGGCCTTGTCGGTGGCCACGCTTTTGAAGGCGGTTGCTTTTTCGGTGGCGGTGGCCTTGAACTGGCTGGCGCGCTCGGTGGCGGTTTCCTTGAAGTGCTGCACCGAGTCGATCGCCTTGTCCTTCAGCTCGGAGGCTTTGACCTCGGCGGTTTGGACGAATTCGCGGGCTTTTTCACCGGCGGCGACACGGAGGTCGTTGGCGGCCTGTGAGACGGACGGGGTGTGCGTGAAGCCGGCTTCTGGATCGAGACTGTCGGGGGTGGAAAATGGATTGGACATGACTTTTGGTTTTCTGTGTCGGACGAACCTTCGTGATTCATCTTCCTGAGAGAATTAGTGACACCACTTGATGGGGGGTGCAAGGCGAGTTTCTCGGGAAATAACCGCAAATCTAGCGATTTTCGCGGATGATGGTGGCCTTGGGAGGCGTTAGCAGGAGCTGTTTCTGCTCGTCCGGAGGTGCGGTGAACATCTCGCTTTCCCACACGGCGTCCTTCAACGGACCGGTGCCGCGGAATTGGAACAGGCCGTAAAACGGGCGCAACGGCAGGGTGATGAGCCCGAGCAGGCCGCGGGCGTTCAAGCGCATGGTCATGTTCAACGTGCGGTCCGTCAGGTTGATGTCGCCGTCGCCGGTGAAATTGAGGGAGGTGGTGGAGGTTTGGAAGTCATGGGTGTTGAGGATGCCCTTTTGGATGGTGAAATTGCAGAACGCGTCGTTCGCCCGCTCGGACCCGGCGCGGCGGTCGTTCAAGACTCCGCTCACCAGGCGGGTCAGCGGGCCGAATATCGGGACGGAAAAAAGTTCCGCCCCCTCCATGGCGAGCAGCCCTTCGCCGTTCATCGTTTCCACCTGGTTGTCCGTTAAATCGAAGCTGATGCGGCCGGTCGCCCTGCCGCCTTCTTTCATTTGGAAGCCGTAGGTCGAGGCCAGCTCATGGAGTGATAGATCCGTCCAGCTCAGTTCGCCTTCGAGCCTGCCCTTGCCCCGATAGTCAAAGCGGCTGGTGACCGGTCCGCCGAAAACATCGAACTCCAGGTCCGAGATGGTGACGCGCTCGCCGCGAATGGCGACGGCGCCCCGCGGATGTTGGAGGGTGATGTTTTCCCCGAGAAACTGATAGTCCGCGGGTTTGTCGGATTCGAACGCGACATCCAGATTCGTGCGTCCTTGCGGGGTGACGTCCACCACGCCGGACGCCTTGAGCTCGGGCGGGTGGTGAAACCGGTATTGTTCCAGACTGTCCGCCACTTTGGGCGCGAAAAACCGGACCATCGGAGCGGCCCACATGCCGCCGGTGACGGCTTCGACTTCGACGACTTTGCCGGGGGCGTCGTAGCGGATGCGTCCGACTTTGGCGCTGCCTTGTGGCGGTCCGTTGAAAGCGGCTCTGAGCGGGTAGTCGTTGTAATTGAAAAGCACGGTGCCATCGAAGAAATCCAGCTCGTAATGGCTGAGGGAGAATTTGCACTCGGCATGATTCACCGGCACGCCCTTGTAGTTCATGTTCTGCAGATTGCCGCCGCCGGTGTAGGCCCACGAATGGCGGTCGGTGGCGTCGAAGCCGCCTTCCAGACTGACGCTCACCGCCGCGCCTTTGCGCGCGGTGAAATCGTTGAGCACGATCGCGAGCGGCAGCCCGACGAAGAAGGGTTTGTAAATCTCGGTGGGCAGGGTGCTGGTGAGGGCCAGGCGGACTTGCGGCCACTGGATCATCGCTTTTCCGCGGGCTTCGCCGTCGGGGTGGATCAGGCGCACCTCTCTGAGGAATGCCTCGTTGTCCCGCCAGGAAAAAGCGGTTTCCACCGCATCGAAGCGCATGCCGCGGAGGGTGACGGACTCGCAGCGGACGTGGCCGGTCATGCGCACGTCGGGGATATTTTTCTCGTCCAACTGGAATTCACCCTCCGCCACCAGCGTTTGTTGGCCGCCGATCGCGATGGCCTTGAGTTCCGGGATTCCCAGCCACGCCTTGAGCAGGGCCGGGACCTCGAGCGATGAGGAAATGTCGAAGCGGCCTTCTCGTGAGTCGAGGTTGTAATCAATGTGCCCCTGGAAGGTGCCGCTGGAATCGGTGGCGCGAAGGGAGGTGACGGTGAGCAAATCGCCGGTCATGTCGGCCTCGGCGGTCACTTGGTCGAGCCGGTGTTGGTTTTTTTCAATGCTTCCGGCTTGCAGCGCGAGCGTGGCCCGGGTGGCGGCGCGGTCGTTGGCGTTGCCTTCGATATAAATCCGCAAACTTGGCGCTTGGTTTTTGTCGAAGCTCCATTTTTCCAGCTCATGGATGATTTGGGCAAGCAGCGCGCGGCGTTTGCCCTCGTTGGCCTCATCGACGGGCTTGGGCCCGCCCTGCTGGTAGCCGATCAATTGGGCGTCGAGCGCCACTTCGATTCCGGCGATTTTGCCGTGGGCTCCCCGCACTTCCAGGCGGCGGTTGCCGGGCATGAAGAGCGTGCCATTCGCCTCGGTGACTTCCAGTGCTTCGGAATCAGGGTCCTTCGGGTTGACCGGGAGCGTGAGTCCGGCGTCCTTGAGTTCGACCTTGGTGAGGTGCAGCGCACCGCGGGCGAGTTTGGTTTTGTCGAAGTCCAGGACCACCTGCTCAAGCCGCGACAGCTCCCAAAGATGCTCGGGGTCGGAAAACACATGGACGTCGGTGGCGACCACGCCGCGCAACGGGATGTAACGCAGGCTGCCGATTTCCAAAAACGCGCCTTGTTTGGCGGCCTCGCGCTCGATCAGCGAGCGCCATGACTCCGGCAGGCCGGTCCGGTTGGCCCACCACAGCGCTCCGAAACCCGCCACCACCGCTGAGACGACCAGCAGGAAAAAGAGTGATCGGAGGTTCCGGGTGAGGTGCAGTCGATACATGGGCGAACGGGAGGCAAACTATCGCGCGGTATTTTGAAAAGCAACTCAAGGCACCAAACCCGCCTCGCGGAATGAATAGTAAGCGAGCCGGCCTTCCGCCGGGCGGCCGATGATCAAGTGATCGAGCATTTCGATTTTCATCAACTTCGCCGCTTCGACGAGGGTTTTGGTCACGATTTGATCCGCCCGGCTCGGACTGGGATCGCCGGACGGGTGATTGTGAATCAGCACAAAACTGTAGCCGCCGCGCGTGATCACCGGGCGCAAGACTTCCCGCGGGTGGGCGCTGGATTCATTCACCGTGCCGACCGAAACGATTTCCGTGCCGATGTGCCGCAGCCGCGCGTCCAGCACCGCGACGACGACCTGCTCCTTCGCGAGATGGCTCATCTGCGGGCCGAAAAACGAATAGATGAGCTGCGGCGTTTCCAGCGGCCGGCTTTGCAGCTCCTCGCGGGCGACGCGTGCGCCGAGCTCGAAGGCGGCGGCGAGCTTTGAGGCTTTGGCCAGCCCCAGCCCCTTTTCTTTGGCGAGTTGGGACACGGAAAGGTTGCCCAGCGAGCCCATCGAGCCGTATTTGCGAATCAGGTTCCGCCCGATCTGGATGGCGCTGACGCCCTTGGTGCCGGTGGAAATGAAAAGCGCCATCAGCTCGTCGTTGTTGAGCGCGGCAGGCCCGAGCGCTGCCAGTTTTTCACGCGGCCGTTGCTCGTAGGGCATGTCCTGAATGCGGCAGCTCTTTTCATCGGTGGGGGGGGCATTTGTAAACATTTGAACACTCTAACCTGCCGGGCGGGTTTGGCAAGCTCGGGAAACAATACGTTGGAAAAATCTGGGGTCGCTCCTAGGTTCCTGCATGGCGTGGGTGCTCTTTTACGATGGTGACTGTGGGTTTTGCTCGAATTCAGTGCGTCAGGTTGCCCGCTTGGATCGGCACGAGCGCATCGCTTTCGCGCCGTTGCAGGGCGATCTCGCCAGGCAACACGGATTTTCCAAATACGCGGCGGAGGGCGGCGGGACGATGGTCGTCTTGCGCGAGTCCGACGCCAAGGTGTTCACCCACAGCGACGGTCTGATCGAGTTGGCGCGCGCTTTCGGCGGCGGCTGGCGGCTCCTGGCACTGGCGCGTTTCATCCCGAAATGGCTGCGCGACGCCGGATACCGCTGGATCGCCCGCAACCGTTACCGCTTGATGGGCCGTGCCGACGCCTGCGCCCTGCCCGATCCGGCGGTCTTGAAAAGGCTGCGGCAATAGAACCTTGAAATGCTGGAAACGGCATGCATCCTCGCCGCCCGCCCATGGCAGGACCCACTTTTCAAGCACTCCCAGGTTTCCGCGACTTCACTCCCCGTGAATGCGCGGTCCGCAATTATTTGTTCGACACCTGGCGCTCGGTCGCCCGCCGCTGCGGTTATGTCGAATACGAAACCCCGATCCTGGAAGACACCGGGCTGTATTTGAAAAAATCCGGCGGCGAGCTTTCCGCGCAGTTGTTCCGCTTCGAGGATCAAGGCGGGCGCGACGTCACCCTGCGGCCGGAAGTGACCGCCTCGCTGGCGCGCATCGTC
>JBIPMR010000892.1:0-2519 GCA_044369025.1 Luteolibacter sp. | reverse complement strand
TGAGATTCAGCGGCCCGCTCAAGGTCACGCTGCCGCCTGCGGTGAGTTTGTCGTATAACGTGCCGGCGGTGGTGCCGTTGATGCGGGTCTGATAGGTGCCGGTGGAGTTCAAACTAAACGCACCGGCGGTGGCGGGCAATCCGCTGGCGGCGAAGGTGCCGCCGTTCACGGTGAGTGCGCCGGTGAGGCTGCCGTTGAGGGCGAGCGTGCCGTTGCTGACGGTGGTGGTGCCGCTGTAGGTGCTGGTGCCGGCGATGGTGAGGGTGTTGGCCGTGGTTTTCGTGAGACCGGCGGTGCCGTTGATGGATTTGATGTTGCTGATGGTGCCGGATTCGGTGGTGAAGGTGATCGGCTCGGTGGCGGTGCCGATGTCGTGGCCGCCCATGTCGAGGGTGCCGCCGCTGACCTTGAGGGTGCTGGTGGTGCGCGGGGAAACCGCATTGCGGATGATGTCGCCGCCGAGGGTGGTCGTGCCACCGGTGAGGTTGAAAGTGGCGGTGACGGTGCCGCCACCCGTCTCCTGATTGGTGCCGAGTCGGACGGCGGCACCCAGCGCGGTGCTGTGATGGATAGTCACGTTGCCACCGCTGATGTTCAGCTCGCCGACGGTGCCGGCGGCTCCCGGATTGACGTAGATGCTGCAACCGATGTCCACGCCGGTGCCGGTCGCGCCGACATTGCCGAAGGTGACGGTGCCGCCGGAGAGGTTCACGCGACTCGTCAGGGAGGTGGCGGTGGTCGCATTGGCACCGCGGAAGCCGATGTTGACGTTGGTGGCATCGAGCTCGCTGGCGAGCGAGTTATCACCCGCGCCAAAATTGAATACGTAGCTCTGGGTGCCAGCGCGCGCCTGATTGCCGACATTGAGCGAGGTGACGAGGATGTCGGCATCGTGACCGCTGAAGTCCACAAGAACGGGCAAGCCAACCGAGGCAGTGCCACCCCCGATGGAACCCACGTTGATGGCAATGGCGCGGGTGCTTCCGCCGGCGGCCCCGCGGATGATGAGATCACCGGCGGCCTGACCGTAAATGATCTGGCCCAAGTCACGACCACCGGTGCCGACATTGATATTGTCTGCGTTGAGTTGGGTCCGTCCGGTGCCGAGCGTGATCCTGTTCTGCCACGACGCATGGTTGTTCGAGCCGCCGACACCGACGCCGATGGTGCCGGCGGTGAGGGTCGTGGTCGCAAGCGTATCCGCAACCCCTGGAGTGGGCAGCAACAACTGGCCTTGGCCCCCGAAGTTGCTGCCTGTATTCGTGCCGACGCGGAGCGTGCCAGCGGTGCTGGCGTGGATCGTCGTCGCCGAGAGCGCGGTGAGGTCCAGCGTGGCGGATTGCGAGACGGAGGATGCGGTGCTGCCGCCGACCAAGAAGGAGCCTCCCGCAGCGGTAGCGACATTGAAGACGCCGCCCCCGGTCAGGGTGAGTTTGGTGACAGTGCCGGTGACAGTGGGCGTGGTCGCGCCGATCTGGAGGTTGTTGTTGAGCGTGAGCGTGCGAGCGGCGCCGATTTTGATTTCACTGGTGGTGGCCGAGTTGGTGTTCACCGTGATGGCACCGGCGAAGGTGGCGTTGGAGGTGGTGGAATCGAGGATGCCCGGGGTGAGGTTCGTGGCAGCGGTCCCGAAGGAGATGCCGCCGGTGAGCGAGTTGGCGGTGGTGAAGGCCAGGGTGCCTTGATTGATGGTGGTGATGCCGGTGAGGGCGTTGGCTGTGGAAAGAGTGACATCGCCGGCACCGGTTTTGGTGAGCGTGCCCGGGCCGGAAATCATGCCGTTGGCGGCAAGGGTGCCGGCGTCGATATTCCACGTCTGGTTTTCTCCGAGGATCACCGGGTGATTGAACGTGAGGTTTGCATTGGTGCCCGACATGTCGACGCCCCCGCTGCCGAGGGTGAGGGTTTGGGTGCCGTTGAAGGTGAGCGCTCCGGCGGGATCGTTCACGATGAGGCCGGCCCAACTCAGATTGGCGCCCAGCGTCATCGCGCCGGTGAGCGAGGCGGCGTTCCAGGTCGCCGTGTCGGGATTCACGGGCACCAAGGCACCGGTCCACGCGGTGCCGAGATTGAGCGTGCTGCCCGTGGCGGCCTTGACCGGCGGCGGATTGGCGACATCGACACGGGTGGTGAAACTGGTGCGCGAAAGGCCGTTGGCATCCGTGGCGACGGCTTTGAGGAAATGCGGGCCGCTGGTGAGCGATGGAGTGATGGAGTAAGGAGCGGAGCTGTCGGTGCCGAGGAGGGTGGCTCCGTCGTAAAAGGCAATACTGGTGATGGCTCCGTCGGTGGCGACGGCATCGGCGGTGATCGTGACGCTACCCGCCTGGCCGATGAAGGCACCGTCGGCCGGGGTGGTGATGCTGACCTCCGGCGGGGTGCGGCCGTAGGTAAGGCTGAGTTGCGGCCGGTTGGCGACCGTGGCGTGTTCCTTGGAGCCGTAGTAAACGATCCCGTTACTCGTCTCCGTGGTGGCATAGACTTTAAAGGAGATGAGGCCGCTGGACGGAATGGCGCTG
>JBIPMR010000891.1:0-2520 GCA_044369025.1 Luteolibacter sp. | reverse complement strand
CCTTCCTGCCCCTTGGCCGGATGGTCGGAAAAAATCGTGCGACAACTTCGTCACTTCCTAGCTGACTCGAATCCAGTCACATACGCGGAAATATGTTAGGGTCGCCCACCGGTATTTCGGATGTCCGTAGCAATACCGAGGTCAAGTTTTTAAAAAAATGATCCGTGGAACCCTTGTGGAATACGGCCCCGGCCGGGCAATTGTTAGATGGCGGAAAAAGGATTTCCCACCGCCCCGAATCCGCCCCCATCTTCTGCACCTCGCCGCGCGGTTGGACCTCAACAATGGGCCGCCGGAGACGGAAACAATTTTAAAAAAATACGGATCACACATGGAATTCGAGGCAGCAGCATTGCAGGAGATGGCGGGTGGGGTGGAATTGTTTTCCACCGACGGACGGGGGTGGGAGGAAGTCTGTGAAGCGTTGCGTGTGATGGTCAGTCGGGATGCTTTCCAACGGTGGTTTGGTGCCGCCTGCTGGATGGGCGTCGAGGACGGGGTCGCCTCGATCTCGGTCCCGGGTGAAATCCATCAGGTGTGGATCGAGACCAACTATCTGCCAGAGCTGACCATGGCGGTCAGCGGCATTTTCGACGAGGTCCGCGAAGTGCGCGTGTTGGTCGGCGAGTCGGTGGAAACCGCCGGGGCCCCGCATGCGAACGGCAGCCCGGCGCTGCCGCGGCCGAGCAAGGCAGCCACCCTCGAAGGCGAGGCGCTCGACAAACGCACCAAGAGCGCCGGCCTCAATCCGGCACACACCTTCGCCAGCTTCGTCGTCGGCGCTAACAGCCAATTCGCCCACGCCGCCTGCGAGGCGGTCGCCAAGAAATCCGGCATCGGCTACAACCCGCTGTTCATCTACGGCGGCCCCGGCCTCGGCAAGACCCACCTGATGCAGGCGATCGGCCACGAGCTGCTCCACCGCCAACCCGGCTCGCGGGTGATCTATTTGACTTGCGAGAAATTCACCAATGAGTTCATCGACGCCGTCCGCCGCGGCGATATCGAAAAATTCCGCCGCCGCTACCGCAGCTCCGACGTGCTGCTCATCGACGACGTCCAGTTCCTGGCCGGCAAGGAGCGCTCGCAGGAGGAGTTCTTCCACACCTTCAACACCCTGCTCGACGGCCGCAACCAGGTCGTGCTCACCTGCGACCGCCCGGCCTGCGAAATCAAGAGCCTCGAGCCGCGCCTGATTTCCCGCTTCGAGTGCGGCCTCACCGTCGAGATGCAGCCGCCGGAAATGGAAACCCGGATGGCCATCCTCAAGAAAAAGTCGATGGACTGGAAAGTCCGCGTCGACGAGTCGGTGCTGCGATTCCTCGCCGACAAAATCCGGACCAACGTCCGCCGCCTCGAAGGCGCGCTGATGCGGGTGGCCACCTACGCCTCGCTCGCCGGTGAAAGCGTCAGCGTCGAAAAAATCGAGCACCTGCTGCGCGACCTGATCCGCGAGGAAGCCAGCCGCCAAGTCAGCATCGATGCGATCCAGAAAGCCGTCGCCGAGCATTTCGACGTCCGCCTCGCCGACATGACCAGCCGCCGCCGCCCGGCTAGCATCGCCTTCCCCCGGCAGGTCGCCATGTTCCTCAGCCGCTCGCTCACCAAGGGCTCGCTGATGGAAATCGGCGAGGCCTTCGGCGGCCGCGACCACGGCACCGTCATCCACGCCTGCAAGAAAATCACCGAACGCCTCACCGACGAACCCGGATTGAAAGAATCGATTGCCCGCATCGAGTCCCAGCTCCGGCGCTGACCCGCATCCTTTGAGGAAACTTCACAGAAGGCTTGCCAAGGGGCATTGAAAGCGGAAACTCCCCCGCAACAACCACCTAGGTTTTCCAACCATGAAGTTCCGTATCTCCAAGGAAGCATTTCTCGATGGCCTGCAAAAGGTCCAGCACGTCGTCAGTTCACGCACCACCCTGCCGATCTTGTCCAACGTCCTTCTGGTGGCCAAGGACGGCCGCCTGCAGTTCACCACCACGGACCTCGACGTCGGCATCACCGGCTCCGTCGAGGCCCAGATCGAGAAAGAAGGCTCCACCACGCTGCCTGCCAAGCGCCTCGTCAGCATCGTCCGCGAACTTCCCTCCAGCGAAGTCGAAGTCTCGGTGGATGCGAAAAACCACGCCTCGATCCGCAGCGGCCCGTCGTTCTTCAAAATCATCGGTCTCGGCGAGGCGGAGTTCCCTCCCCTCCCCGATTTCGAAGGCGCCAAGATCTTCAAGATCCCTCAGGCCACCCTCCGCGACGGCCTGAAGAAAACCTCCTACGCGATCTCCACCGACGAGACCCGCTACGTGCTCAACGGCATTTTCACCTCCTTCCGCGACGGCAAAATGACCCTCGTCGCCACCGACGGCCGCCGCCTCGCGATGGTCGATGCCGATCTCGAATTCCCCGCTTCCCACGAAACCGACGTCATCATTCCGACCAAGGCCGTCCAGGAACTCCAGCGCCTGCTCGGTGATGCCGGCGACGTGATCGTCAAGCTCAGCGACAGCCAGATCTCCTTCA
>JBIPMR010000889.1:0-2521 GCA_044369025.1 Luteolibacter sp. | reverse complement strand
CCGGTGGCGAGCACCTCGCCGCGGCCCGTTAGGTGATAGATCTCGATCACGTCGAGGTTCTTGCGGGATTGCACCGTTTCCGGGCGCGCCTGGACGATGAAGAGCTCGCCGGTCTTGCCATCCTTCGCCCATTCGAGGTCCATCGGCACGGCTTTGCCGCGCTTGGCGCTGTAGTGGTCCTCGACGATGCAGGCCCAGCGGGCGAGTTGCAGGACCTCGTCGTCGGTGAGACAGAACTTGCCGCGGTCCTCCTGGGAAACGGGGAGGTTTTTCACCATTTTCCCGCCGCCGGTGTCGTAGACCATTTTGAACTCCTTGCTGCCCGCGACTTTTTTCAGGATGGGCCGGAAGCCGGTTTTCAGGGTGGGTTTGAAAACGCAGTATTCATCCGGCGTCACCGCTCCCTGCACCACGTTTTCGCCCAGGCCGTATGCGGCGCTGACCAGCACCGCGTCCTGGAATCCGCTTTCGGTGTCGATGGTGAAAATCACCCCGGAGCAGGCGAGGTCCGAGCGCACCATGCGCTGGACGCCGATGCTCAGCGCGATCTTGAGATGGTCGAATCCCTTGTCCACGCGATAGCTGATCGCACGGTCGGTGAAGAGCGAGGCGAAGCAGCGTTTGCAGGCCTCTAGCAGCGCGGCGGTGCCATGCACGTTGAGGTAGGTTTCCTGCTGGCCGGCGAAACTGGCATCCGGCAGATCCTCCGCGGTGGCGGACGAGCGCACGGCGACGTCCGGCGCGTTTTTTTCCAGGTTCTGGAGTTTCTGATAGGCCGTGATGATTTCCTTCTGCAAGTCGGCGGGCAGGGTCGCATTGAGGATCGCGTCGCGCACGCTGCGGCCGCGGTCGCTGAGGTTGGTCAGGCTGCGCGTGTCCAAGTCGGAGAGCGTCTCGCGGATGAGTTCCTCCAACCCGGCTTCGCGGATGAAATGGCGGTAGCCGGCGGCGGTGACGGCGAAGCCGTTGGGGACTTTCACGCCTTTGCGGGCGAGCTCGCGGAACATTTCGCCGAGCGAGGCGTTCTTGCCGCCGACGAGTGGGACATCGTCGATGGTGATGTCTTCAAACCATTTGATGTGCGGAAGGGATTGCATGGCGGTGGGGGTATTTTAGGGGATCCGGCGGAGTCAGCCGCCCTGTTTCTGAATGCTTGTGGAATCATCGGGGCGGCTGCTTCGCCGGACTCCGGGTTTGCGGTCGTCTTGACCACCTGAAAAATACGACGGGCGGCTGTGATTTACGATAGTTGGAACCTCCTCCTCCACTTAGGCGTTTTCATTAGGAAGAAATGCGGAAACCCCCATCTTGTGATCGCGGGAAACCGTGGCTTGATGACTTAACACCCTCTGATGCCATGTCTGAAAACCTGAGCGCGCTTTCATTCCGCGAAGGTGCCGCGCCGTATTTGTTCGAGCGTCTGGCGGCGGCGCCGGATGCAGCGCACACGTTGGGGGAAGCCTCGCGATTCGGCGCTGCGATGACGCTGGGGGCGGCGTCGTTTTATGATGTCCCGCGCAAGGAGGAGGCGGTGAAAAAAGTCCGGGTTTGCAACGGCTCCGCCTGTCTCTGCGCCGGCACCCAGGACGGCTTGCGCGGGGATCTGGCCGCTCATTTCCAGGCGGCGGAAATCGGCTCGGTGTGCTGCCTCGGCCGCTGCCACGAGGGGCGCGCGTTTCAATTCAACGGCCGCAATTATTCCGGCGTCCCGGCGGCAGCCCTTGCCTCGATCTTCACCGGCGGGACGGGCGATCCCGGCGGCAGGCATGCGGTGGCGACCACGATGCAAACGCCGCAACTCACCGCACCGGGCCCTGACATGGATGGGTTGGTAAACCAGGTCCGCCGGCTTTTCGCCAACGGCCGCGACTGGCTGGCCGCCGGGCTGCTAGCCTCGAAACTCCGAGGTCGCGGCGGCGCGGGATTTCCGGCCCACACGAAATGGCAGGCCTGCCGCATCGCGGAGGGCGCGGTGAAATACGTCGTCTGCAATGCCGACGAGGGCGATCCGGGTGCCTACATCGACCGTTATCTGATGGAGCAACGCCCGCACGGATTCCTGCTGGGAATGATGGTCGCGGGGTGGTTCGCCGGCGCGGCGCAAGGTGTCGTCTACATCCGCGCGGAGTATCCGGAGTGCGGCGCGACGGTGCGGGCGGCGGTGGTTGAAATGGAAAGCGCCGGTTTGTTAGGAAACGCCATCCTCGGCAGCGGGTTCGACTTCACGGTGCGGATCGTCATGGGGGCCGGGGCCTACATCTGCGGCGAGGAAACCGCGCTGCTCGCCAGCATCGAGGGGCAACGCCCGGAAGTGAGGGTGCGGCCGCCGTTTCCGACCACCGCAGGCCTGTTCCTCAAACCGACCCTCGTCAACAACGTGGAAACCTTCGCCAACCTCCCGGCGATCCTCGCGCTGGGCGGCGAGGGTTACGCGCAGACCGGCACCGCGCGCAGCAGCGGACCGAAGCTACTTTCGTTAGACAGCCACTTCGTGAACCCCGGGATCTACGAAGTGGCGATG
>JBIPMR010000890.1:0-2521 GCA_044369025.1 Luteolibacter sp. | reverse complement strand
GCGCGTCTGGAACGACAGCCAGCCGACGGTGAACAGCGAGATGTTCAGGCCGATGAGGGTGGCGTAGGACTCGATGATTTTCGGCCACGAGATGTGTGGCTCCATCAGGAAGACCCACGCGCTCATGCGCCAGGTGATGAAGTAGCTTTCGTAGGGCTTGAAAAAGGGGAAACCCTGCAGGATCATGTCCACGAACAAGACCGTCAGGGTGATGATGGTGGCGGCGGCGGGCTTGATTTTGAAACAGGAAAACATGAAGGCGATGGATGAGAGCGTGATCATGCTGATGCCGATGCCCGCGGCGGAGAGCGCGAGGCGGCACGCGCCTTCCCACCATTCCGGATAGGCGGCGAAGACCTTCATTTTCGGCTCCATCACAAACAGGCCGCCTTCCCAGCCGACGGCGGCGACGGCCATCAGGTAACCGGAGATGCCGACGAAAAACACGAAGGTGAAGGTGAACAGCGCGACGGCGGTGTATTTCACCAACAGCAAGCGCAGCCGGCTGATCGGCCGGGCGAACACCAGCCGCAGGTTTCCATCCTCGTTTTCCTTGGCCACAATGTCGCCGGCGACGAGCGCGAAATAGATCGAGCCTAACAAAAACATGCTCAGCAGCATGATCGTGAAAGTGATGGTCAGCGAGCTGTAGTAAGTGCCGAATTCCAGGCCGTTGCGCTCGAGCATGCCGCGCATGTAGCGCTGGCTGGCGTCGAGTTTGTAGACGATGAGGATGACGGCCTCCATCGTCAGGAAGGCGCCGTAGCCCATCCAGGTGCGCGGGCGGGCGAAGAGCTTGCGGAGCTCGTAGCGGAGTTGTTGGAAGAAGAGCATGTGGGATCAGTTGGGGCTGCCGGCGCCGTTGAGGATTTCCATGTAGAGGTCTTCCAGCGAGCGGCGGACGGGGGCGAAGGCGCGGACGCGGACGCCGGCGCCGACGAGGGTTTCGACCAGGGTGGCGGGGTCGGTGCCGTGGCGGAGGCAGACGCGCTTGCCGGCCAACACATCGCCGCCGGTGCTGTGGATGATGCCGCAGGCGGTGCCCCAGGGTTCGAGATCGACCTCGAAGACCAGCGCGTCGTCGTGGAGTCCGCCGACGGGGCCTTCGAAGACGCGTTTGCCTTCGCGGAGGATGGCGACGCGGTCGCACATCAGTTCGACCTCGGCTAACAGGTGGGAGTTGAACAGCACGGTCATGCCGCGCTCCTTGCGGAGGTTGAGGACGAAATCGCGGAACCACTTGATGCCTTCGGGGTCGAGGCCGTCGGTCGGTTCGTCGAGCAGCAGGACTTCCGGTTCGGGCAGCAGCGCCTGGGCGAGGGCGAGGCGCTGGCGCATGCCATGGCTGTAGGTGCGGACTTTGGAATGGACGCGCTTGCTGAGGCCGACCTGCTCGATGACGTCGCGGGCGGCGTGCGGATCGAAGCCGTGGGAGTAGCTCATCAGGATTTTCAAATTCTCCCAGCCGCTGAGGTATTCGTAGAAGGCGGGGGCCTCGAAGACCGCGCCGACTTTGGCCAGCGCCTGCGAGCGGTTTTTGAGGACGGAGATGCCGCCGATGGTGACGTCGCCGGCGTCGGGCATGACCATCCCGAGGATGATGCCGAGCGAGGTGCTTTTGCCGGCGCCGTTGTGGCCGAGCATGCCGTAGATCTCGCCGCGTTTGACGTTGAAGGAAACGTCGGTGAGCGCGGGTTTTCCGCCGAAGGATTTGAACAGGCCGGTGGCTTCGAGCATGGGGGTGGGGCGTCAGTTGCCGGCGACGAACCGATTTTTGTTAGAGCTGGAGAGGTCGGCGAACAGGAAATTGGTTTTGCCGAGATGCCAGGCTTCCTTGTCGGTGATGAGCGGGATGCTCTCCGGGCGGACGCCGAAGAACTGGAGGTCGGCGGCGTTGCGGTTGCTCTGGAGGTGGTTCCAGTGGTAGCTGGAGCCGGTTTTTGCGAACTGCACGGGGTCGGCCGGGCAGTGGAACACGGCGGGGGATTCGAGGAATCCGATGAGCACGGTTTCGAGGACCGGGACGTCCTGGTCTTTGGATTCGCGGCCGATCAGCAGATCGGGCATGATGTTGTTGTGCTCTTGGAGGTGGTTTTGCAGGGCGATGCCCAGCGAGCGGAGGTTGGTGAGGCAGGCGGCTTCGCGGGATTTCGCGATGAACGACCGGCTCACTGGAAAAGCGATGGCGGCGAGCCCGCCGATGATGGCGAGCACGACGAGCATTTCGACGAGGGTGAAGCCGCGGGATTTTTTCATCAGGGCCGGGGGCCGAATTCGTTGCCGCGCAGGCCTTGCATGGTTTCGTTCATCGCGTCCATCAGCGGCGCGAGATCGAGTTTGGTGTCGGCGGTGGATTTTTCAAAGTAGGCGCGGATGCCTTCCTGGCTGATTTTGTCGAGCAGCTCGGCGCTCATTTCGTCGGCGCGGGCCATTTCCTCCTGGGTGCGGCCTTGCTGGATTTCCTTGAGTCCCTGCTCGACGAATTTTTTCCGTTGTTCGGGTTTCATGGCGTCGAGGGTTT
>JBIPMR010000886.1:0-2524 GCA_044369025.1 Luteolibacter sp. | reverse complement strand
AGGGGCAGAGCGGGTATGAATCAGCAATTATAGGAAACGCTGGAAAAATGCCAGAATGATCAGATTTTGCAACGAAAGAGGCTCTTCGCTGAGCGCCAGCTTCCGCCCGCGGCTTTCGCGAGCCGCAGCTATCGCTTGAATCTGCGGGTGATCATTTGCAGCGCATCGTGGGCTTCGGAAACCCGCAGCAGTTTCGCCGCGACAAAATAAACCGCCGCCGCCACGCCGACGGTCAGGCCGAGCGAGATTACCTTCATGAAGAACCCGGTGCCGGTCAGGTCGCTGAAGAGATAGTGATCCGCCGCCAGGCAGACGCCGCCCATCACCGCGCCGGCGGCTATCAGTTTCCCGAAAAGCACCAGCAGCTCCACGGTCCCGAGGTCGCCCGCGAATTTGCGCATCGCGATGAACAGGATGATGAAATTCACCGACGCCGTGATACTCGTGGTGAGAGCGAGCGATTCGTGGCCCCATTTCATCACGAAAACGAAAAAGTAGTTGAATCCCAGGTTCAGCGCCAGGGCGAAGAAGCTCACCATCATCGGCAGCCAGCGCTTGTCGATGGCGTAGAACGCCGGCTGCAGGACCTTGAGCCAGGCGTAGAACAACAGGCCGTAACCGTAGGCCCGCAGCGCGCCCGCGGTCTGCATGCGGTCGGTCACATCGAAGGCCCCGCGCTCGTAAAGCACGCTCACGATCGGCTCCGCTAACAAAACCAGCCCGATCGTCGAGGGCAGCACCAGGAACGCCACCAGCCGCAGCCCCTTCGCCAGCGTGGGCCGGAAATCCCCGCCGATCCCCCCCACCGCCGCTCTTGATAGAGCGGGCAGCGTCACCGTCGCCACCGCCACGCCGAACACGCCGATGGGCAGCTGCATCAGGCGGAACGCATAACTCAGCCAGCTAACCGCCCCCTCGCCGACGCCGTAGGCGAACATCGCGTTCACCACCACGTTGATCTGCACCACCGAGGCCGCGATCACCGCCGGACCCATCAGTTTCAGAATCTGCCGGACTCCCGAATCCTTCCAACTGAAGTCCGCCCTGAAACGGTAGCCGACCGCTTTCAATGCCGGAAACTGGCAGGTGAGCTGCGCCAGCCCGCCGATCACCACGCCGATAGAGAAACCTATCAAACTCTGCGGCCCCCACGCCGGGTCCATCCAATAACCAAGCGCCGCGCCGCCGATCATCGAGCCGAGGTTGAAAAAACACGACGACAGCGCCGGCATGCCGAAGACGTTTTTCGCGTTGAGCAGCCCCATCACCAGCGCCGCCAGCGAGACGAGCAGGATGAACGGATACATCACCCGCACCATCGTCACCGTCAGCGCGATTTCCGCCGGATTGTAAACCCGCGGCGACGAGCCGCCGCGTGAAAGCGAGGTGAGCAGATCGACGATCCACGGCGCGGCCAGGATGCCTAACAATGTCACGCCGCTCATGAAGACCGCGGCGAGGGTCATCATTTTGTTAGCCAGCGCCCACGCGGACTGCTCGCCATCGGTTTTGAGGCGTTTGGAAAACGTCGTGACGAACGCCTGTGAGAGCGCGCCCTCGGCGAACAGATCGCGCAGCAGGTTCGGCACCTTGAACGCCAGATAGAAACAATCCATCCACTTGCTGCCGCCGAAGAGCCCGGCGAACATCATTTCCCGCGCCAACCCGAGCACGCGGCTCGCCATCACGGCGGCGCTGACTTTCCAAGTGGCTTTGGCGGACATTCAGGGGTGGTTGGTGGTGGACGTCCCCTCGGGCGCGATCCGGTGTAATGGAACACAATCGAACGCAATCGAACGCAATCGAACGCGTAATCGCGTGTAATAACGTGTAATAACGCGTAATGACGCGTAATGACGCGTAATAACGCGCAATAACGCGTAAAGCCGCACAATAGGGTGCGGTAACGGGGGCGGCTTCATGATGGGAGTTTCCAAATTCCTGCCCTGGTTTGCCCTTTCACTTCGATTTTTGCTTCCCGGCGGAGCTTCTGAAGCAAGCGGTCGATCTTGTAGGCCTTTTGCTTGGAATTGAGAAGGTCGGAGAGTTTTCCGTCCAGCAGGCGTTCGAAATCGGATCGTTTGCCTTCCCTGAATTTCCTGAGGAATTCCAAAATCAGATCGCAGAAATAGCGGTCGTCGAAGGCACGGTGACGGATGTATTCGGCTTCGCTATCCGTCACGGCGGCAATTTCGGCGGTGACGTGAAGGTTGGGTTTGCGGCCTTCCACCAATCCTTGCGTGCGTAACGTGTGCAAGGCGGCTTCATCCGGCAAAGTGCCTTTTTGAATGTTGTCCAAGGCGAGCACTTCCGGCCAGGCCATATCGGCATGTGCGAGAAGGGCGCGGCTATAGTTTTCATCGATGAAGCGGCCTTGAATGCGGAGGATAACATAACCGGGAACCGTGAGATCGAAGTCCGGCAGCGGGAAGTAGCGGCGGGCCTGGCCTTTCCACATGACCTCGCGAATGCCGAAGCCCATGGTGTCGATCATGCGGAGGTGGACCATGGCCTCTGCGAGGAA
>JBIPMR010000887.1:0-2524 GCA_044369025.1 Luteolibacter sp. | reverse complement strand
ATTAACGTCAGGAGTCTCAGGCCATCGGTAGTTCCCGTCAACCCCGTGAATGAGTGAAGTCATGGCAGCGTGCGGCAAGGTGATATCGCGGGTGGATCAACGGTGGCCTATTTCCGGGCGGTGAAGGACCATTGGCCCGGTTCTACGGAAAACACCATGTGGTGCGCGGTGGCCTTGATGAAGCGCAGGCCCGGCACGGAATCAGTGGTCCCGCCCGCTTTCCAGACCACCTTGCCGTTGGCCTTCACTTCGGTGATCGTCTCACCGGCCTTCACGGGAATACCCACCGTCGCCAGCGTGCCGACAGGCGAGGACAGGTCCATGGAAAAGAGCTCCTTCGTGTTGGACAACTGCAACGCGATATCGCCCTTCGCACTGACGACCTTCGCGCTGATTGTTTTCAACGCCCCCATCTGCGGCAACACATTGTAAGTCGCAAAACCCAATGACGTCGGCGCGATGCCGGCAAAGTATTGCGACATGATCGTCAGTGGTCCGCCGCTCCAGGCGTGGTTGATGGTGCCGCCGCCAAATCCTTCCGAGCCGATTCCCCAGCCCTCCCAGAGCGTGGTGTATTCAGGGTGATTCACCATCTTGGCGTAGCGCTTCTTCATCCGCTCCTGCGCGAGTTCCGGCTGATCCATGAGGCAGAGGGCTTCCAGAACATATTTTTCCATGTAGGGGCTGGCGTGGAACTGTTTGTTCAAGACCTCGATCAAGGCCGGGTATTGCTCGGGTTTTGCAAAGCCGGCTACGATGGCCAGCGCGTTCGCGCGATCGTCCGTCTGACCCTTGTAATCCGGGGAGCGATATTCGGTTCCTGTCCAATAAGTTTGATTGAATTTGGCCTCAATGGATTTCAGGCGCGCATCAATCCATGGCAAATCGCTCTCCTTCTTCAATGCGAGCGCGGCGTTGCGGAGTCCCTGAAGGCCAATGTGATACCATGCGTTGTAAAGCACCGTCATATCGACATTGTCTCCCCAGTCGCCCCATGCCCAAGCGCCAGGTCTGGGGACAACCAGTCCGTCAGGCTTCATGGCCCAGATCTCCAAGTAGCGTTTCATGCCGGGATACGCCACGTTGAGCGTCTCCATATCCCCGCTGAAAAAGCTGTAGGTCCAGAAACCGGTGCGCCCGATGCTCGCCAACATTTGCAGGGGCAGATCCTTGTTCCAGTTGCCTGCGGGGATGGGCGAGAACAATACGCCATCCGGCTTCTGCCAGGCGACCAGGTCGATGATGCATTTCCTCGTCAGCAGGTCAGCGCGGCGATCAAACGCATAAAACGATTCGCCAAGCTCATTGACCGCATCGCCCCACCACAAAGCCCGCTCCCGGTCCGGGCAATCCATATAATTGTCCCGCATGGTGATGTAGAGCGTTCGCAGCGCCTTGGTGCGCAGGCGGTTCATGAAATCATCGTCGCATTCAAAGGCGCCGGCGAACTCGGTATCAAAACCGGTTTCGCGATACTGCAAGCCAAGGATCTTGATCCCGTCGGGGATTTCATATTGCACCACATGCCCGTTCATCCAGCCATAGCATTCAAATTCCTGGATTCCGTCGCGGGTGACATATTCCGCCCGCACATTGGGTTCGCTGCCGCCACGATAGTTGTCCATCTGGATCTTGATTACTTGGCCGGCTTTGGCATCGATTTTGAAATACGGGTTTACCTGCGCATTGTATGGGAGCTTCGCTTGGATGACTTGGCCGTTGGATGTCGTCGGCAACCCGGCGGCATTCACGAACGGCTTCAATCCATAGTCTTTCCATAACGGCACTGTTCGTTTCACCAAGTGGTTCCACGGTGCGCAATCGGGCGCGCCAAACACAGTCGCCGCCGGCCACGACTCGTCGTCGAAGCCGGGCTTCTCCCAATCGATCAAATCCGCCCCGGCGTCGAAGCGGATGTTCGACTCTGGCAGGCGGAAATTGGGGTGAGGTGCCCCGGTATCACCGAAGGACGGATGGGTGACGACCCGCCATGAGGCACCGCTGGTTACCTTGGATTCACCCGCCTTCAACTCGAACAACAGCCCGCTCTTGCCGCTGCTTTTGTGACTGAATCCCTCCTTGCCAAAATACCAAACCAACACCGATACGGTATTGCCGCCGGCTTTCAAATACGGGGCCAGTTCGACCTCATCGAAGAAAGTGTCGGTCGGCGTAGGCCCGCGCTTGAGCCCGCCTTCGCGCACCACAAGCTGGCCATTCACCCACAGCCAGTATTTGGAATCCACCGCGATCCGGGCGGCTGCGCTTGCGGGTTTATCCTTCAAACTGAATTTCTTGCGGTAAGCGGTCCATTGATTCTTGGGCGCGGCGGACGCCGGCGTGGCCGGAGCCGTGCCAATCCACTGCGCCGACCAACTTGACGCTGCCACGGTATCCGGATGCACGAATGCGGGTGCCGGCGCCGCCGAGGCGGTGGCTGGGCCGAGCAGACCGGTGACGATCAAGTAAACGAAGCGGTGGGTGAGTGGTCTCATGGGAATGGTTGTTTTGAAAATTGCGGAGG
>JBIPMR010000888.1:0-2524 GCA_044369025.1 Luteolibacter sp. | reverse complement strand
CCTCAATCGCGCCCCACAACGCCGCCACGCCCCGCAGGTAGGATTCCTCCGCATAATCCTCGAAAAAACCCCGCGCCGTCAGCAACGCTTCGTGCACCGTCAGTTGATGGACCGGCTTCACCTTGGCGAGGGCGGTCAGGTGGGCGTCCATCACCCCGAAGTCCGCGCCGACCTCGAAGGCCAGCCGCTCCATCAGGTCGGTTTCGATTCCCGCCAGATCGCTGTGGGCATGGCCGCAATCGTATTTGCGGGACCAGACCTGGCAGCCGTGGAGCCCCTCGAGCAGGCGCACCCGCAGCACCAGCCCGCCGTCATGCATCTGCACGCTGCCGTCGATGATGAAATCCGCCGGATAGTGGGCGGCGAGTGCGGCGACTTCCACGCCCTCGTCCAACAGCAGCCGCCGGGACAAGGGGCCCATCACCCGCAGGACGGTCGCCTTGGACAGCAGCACGCTCAATTCCTCGGCAAACAGCAGCGGAAAGCGCGTCCATGGCGCCTCCAGACCGATGCCCTGGAACTCGACCAGCGCGACCACCGGCCGGCACTCAGCGGGTGGCAGCGAGTCGCGGGACGGGGCGGAATTGACCGAAAACGCCAGCGCATAGGAGCCCGGCAGCATTTCGATCATCAGCAAGTCCCCCGCCCCGTCGCCGGCGTAGTAGGCATGCAGCGCCCGTCGCAACTTGCTGGCATGCACCCGCACGGTGGCGTTCGAGGCGGGATCGAAATCCCCGCCAAGCCCGAACGCCTCAAAGGCGATCGAAAACTGACTGATCCCGGCTCCCCGCCCCTCCAGCGATTCACTCAGCGCGTGCCTGAACATCCGGAGCAGGCGCCCTGACGCGCCAAAGACCCCGGACCCGGCGATTCGATCCGCCTGGAGCAACACCGAATCGCGGTGGGGTTCCAGTGGGGCGTAAGACATCGCGCCTAGAGAGAACCCCGGGCCCCGGACGTCAAGTGACGATCCCCGATTCCCACGATGGCTAATGCAGGAATTGCAGGAATTGCGGCAGGTCCAATCAGGATTTGCCCGGCGGTTCGAGATTTCGGATGGCAGCATCGCCCAATCCGCACTAAGGCCTGGGTCACTCTGCCGTCTTGCAAC
Source organism: Luteolibacter sp. (assembly GCA_044369025.1). GTDB lineage: Bacteria > Verrucomicrobiota > Verrucomicrobiia > Verrucomicrobiales > Akkermansiaceae > Luteolibacter. The sequence goes on along the minus strand of JBIPMR010000888.1, from coordinate 1,413 downwards.
TAAAAAATCCTTTCGGTGATTGCCAAGTGATTCAGCTCCCGGCAGCCACTGAATCTTTCCCCCGCCCCGGTTTCGCGGCATCTGTCTGCAGCGCCGCCGCCGGGAAGGCAATCCATCCCGGCGCCGGGATGCGGGTTGATGGAAGATCGGTCATGAGACCACCTGCCGGAGCAGCCAAGCAGCGGTCGCTATGCGACCGGCATGCAGGGAATCGCCAGCTTGCGATCGCCTGATTCCACCCTGGCAGAAACAGAATTCCCCCGACTGGGAGGCCGTAACCCGCTTGGCTCCAAGCCTAGAATTCCGAGGAAATCCGCGTCATAACGATCGAGGTTCTCGAAATACCAACGGCTGGTCGCCGGGTCCGCCATGACCTGTGACAACTGGTTCTCAATCCAAGGCAGATCGAAATCCGGAAAGACCGCGCCCAGCTCCGCAAACGGCAGTTTGTGACGCAGACAAAGCCCCGCCACAACCAAGCCCGACAGCTGGCTCGGCTTGCCCGGCAACGGCTGGATCCCCCCCGTCTTGAAAGCATCCCGCTTTCCAAAGAACCTTGAAATCGAATAGTTCATGATGATGGTTCAGATTCCATTGAGAACAAAATGCATCATCCGCATCAGGAACCTCCCCGACTTTGGAATCAGCCCGCCAAATACCCTACCACATCCTACCAGCGGGTTCGGCAACAAAATGCAGTGAGGCGGCCGAGATACCCCCCCGGGCTCCGGCCACCTCACTGATTTTTTTGTTAAGGCCAATGGCCCAAGCCGACTTGCGCGCCCCCGTGGACGCCACAGGCCGGAAATCATGTGTATTATCACTTAAGTTGTAACTGGTAGTTTCACCGTCAGATCCGAGATTTCCCAATCCACCTTCGCAAGCGCCCAGCGATAGAACCGCCCTGGATACCGCGGCAATTGGAAAAACCAACTACCGCAGCACCACATGACAGCACCCCCTTACAGGCACCCTTCTGATTTATCGAGAAGATGTATATTTCACCCGGACACTTTGGCAACTCGGAACGATTCGCGTGATTGAAACACCCGGACCGTCCTTGCAGCTCAACGCTGGCAGGCGACGGGGAGATACCTAATTAACTTCACCAGCCCGTGCGAAACAAAATCATGAAAAAATTTCCGGAAAATGCACAATTTGCACCTCGTGGATTTTCTCAAAAATAGAACCCATACCTCGAAGCCAGAGGAAGGAGGCGCGGCCCAATTTGTCCGGTGAGTTACCGGTGAGCAGCGTCAGGAGCATGGCGGCGGCGGCATACCAAAAAGAGGTGGCGTAGCCGGGGGTGCCGCGACGGGTAATCACCGAGGCGTCCGCGCCGAGCAGACTGATGTCTCCCAAACACGGTTGGCCGTTGAAAAACAGGATGTTTTCCGGCTTCACATCGCGGTG
>JBIPMR010000885.1:0-2525 GCA_044369025.1 Luteolibacter sp. | reverse complement strand
GGACCTCCTGATCACCTGGTCCCAACCCTCCGGCTTCCCACGCGGGGTCGATTGGATGCCCGTCTTCTCAACCATCACCACCTTCATCGACGCCCTTGGCCAACCCGGACTCGACGACGCTCCGGAGCAAGTCCAGTCCATCCAGCTCCGCCAGGCGCTCGACGCCGCCATGCCCGCCCTGTCCCGTGCAGGCCTCGCCGAAAGTCTCACTGCGTCCAGGAAGCTACAGGGCAGCCAACTTGTCGATGCCATCCAACAGGACCTGATCCAACTGAAACATCTTCTTAAAACCTCCCATTCACCTGCATCAGCACGCCATGCTTGCCACGGCGGACTTGATCAGAATTTGAAAAACTTTTGAGCGATGGCTGCAAATTGTTCGATAGCATCCTACGATTTGTACGACGTGGATTGAAAGACTGATCGAACCCGCGATATTCGACCGGGCTCGGACTTGGCCGGTGGTGGTGACGTGGGCTCGGCAGACGGGGAAAACTTCGTGGGTGAGGCGGCTTTTCCCCGCGCACCACCATGTCAGCTTGGGATTTCCCGCAGCCTGTGGAAAGAACTTTGAGTCGGGAGCCCCCCCGAGTAGCCTGCGGATCGGGACAGCCGGAAACAGGTTTCCGGCCGGAGATGGCCGTGACTTCGGAAGAATGCGTCATCGCGAAATGACCGGCGCGGCGTCATTCCATCTGAATCGTCGTAATTCAAATGAGACCGCAGCAGCAATCGCAAGACACTGGCATCAAATCTAACTCATGATCGCCGTGACCGCCTTGGCAGGCTCCACTCCGGTGAGTTTGTAATCAAGACCCTGGAATTTCGTGCTGAAGCGGGCGTGGTCGATGCCGAACTGGTTGAGCAGGGTGGCGTGCAGATCTCTCACGTGCACGATGTCTTGCACTGAGCTGTAACCCAGCTCGTCGGTGGCACCGTGGACGATGCCCGGCTTGATCCCTGCGCCTGCCATCCAGATGCTGAAGCCTTTGATGTGGTGGTCGCGGCCAGTGCCCTGCCCCATCGGCGTGCGCCCGAACTCGCCGCCCCAGATGACGAGCGTATCTTCCAGCAGTCCCCGTTGTTTCAAGTCCTTGACCAGTGCCGCAGAGGCCTGATCGGTCAATTTCGCGGATTCGGGCATCTTCGTATTGATGCCTCCATGATGGTCCCAGCCGCGGTGATAGAGTTGCACGAAGCGCACGCCGCGCTCGAGCATCCGGCGGGCAAGCAGACAGTTGCTGGCGAATGAGCCATCACCCGGTTGCTTCACACCATACATATCGAGGATATGCTTAGGCTCACCCTTCATGTCTGAAAGTTCCGGCACCGACGACTGCATCCGGAACGCCATTTCATATTGGGCGATCCGGGTGTCGATTTCCGGGTCCACCCGCTCGTCACGGAGGGTGCCATTGAGGCGTTGAATCTCATCGATCACTTGGCGCTGAGTCGATTGGCAGACACCGTCCGGGCTGCCGACGTAGTGGACCGCACTGCCCTGGCTCTGGAACTGCACTCCCTGGAACTTGCTGGGGAGAAATCCAGCGCTCCATTGTCTGGCGGAAATGGGTTGGTCGGCGTCTTTGCCGCGCGAGACCATCACGACGTAGCCGGGGAGATTCTGTGTCTCTGCGCCGAGTCCGTAGAGCAGCCACGATCCCATGCTCGGGCGGCCTTTGAGAATCGAGCCGGAGTTCATGAACGCATGTGCCGGGTCGTGATTGATTTGCTCGGTCACCATCGAGCGGATCACGCAAATCTCATCCGCGATGGAGCCGATGTGAGGAAAGATTTCCGAGATCTCCGTGCCGCATCCCCCCCATTTTTGAAACTTGGTGAAGGAGCCGCGAGCGATGAGCTTGCTGCCTTGGAGTTGCGCCAACTGCTGGCCCGCCGTGAACGACTCGGGGAACGGCTGGCCATCGAGGAGATCCAGCTGCGGCTTGGGGTCAAACGACTCGACGTGAGACGGCCCGCCCGCCATGCAGAGGTGGACGATGCGCTTCGCCCGTGCGGGAAAATGCAAGCCGCCTTGGCTTTGAATGAACGGCATTTCCGCATTTTTCCCGGAAGCTCCAAGCAGTTGGGAAAGCGCCATGCCGCCGATGCCGGCGAAGCTTCGTTTCAGGAAGGTCCGGCGGCTGAAGTCTTGCTGATAGCGCTCGAATTGGTCGATGAATGTAGGCTTCATGGTTCAGTAGCGGGTGATGGTTTCGTGAAGGTTGAGAATCACCCGGCAGAGTTGGGTCCACGCGGCAAGCTCGGCGGGATCTTGTCCGGTGCCGGGATTTGATAGACCGATTTTCAGGAATGCCATGGCATCCTCGGGCTTGGATTTGTAAGTCTCGCGCTGGGTCTTGAGAAAGTTGGCAAGCGAGTCGAGCTCACCCGGTTTGGGATCCCGGGAAAGTGCGATTTTCAGGGCTTCGCGGATGCGTTGTTCATCCGTTCCAGAGACAAGCCGCAGGGCGAAGCCTCTGGCGGCTTCCACGAAAGACGGGTCATTGAGCAGGGTCAGTGCT
>JBIPMR010000126.1:0-7806 GCA_044369025.1 Luteolibacter sp. | reverse complement strand
CACCGCACCTGGTGCCTGGTGGCCGCCGGTTGACCGGGTGATCCTTGGTCGGAACCCCGTCACCGAGCAATACACGATGGCATTCCACGACGTTACGCCGGATGGCCGCAACTATCGCTTTGACCTCCGGGGGGAAGCGACAGGGGACGAAGGAGCGGGAAGAACCGGCGAGGACTTTGTCTCAAAGTCGGGAAGAATCCGCATCCATGCCGCCGATATCGGGGTCGAGACGGTAAGAGCGGTTCTGCAAAAGGATTTGCCGCCGAATTTTAACATCAAATGGAAGACCTATACAATCGGCAAGGATGTTTGGCAGTTCTCCGCCATTCCCGACAACGGTCTTGTGGACCAAAGCACGGTGATCCAGCTAAAGGATTCGGGAACGCATCTCCTCGAGGTGATTCCGAATGGGGATGGTCCCGTTGGAATCCACAGCATCATGGTTTACAATCCCTCCGCAGGCTAATTTTTATAATCTGACCCTTGGAAAATCGAGACAAGCAAACCATGATGAGAACAACATCCACAGGTTCAGCCATTGCACTGCTGCTGGCCTGGAGCCCATTGAGCGCTGCAACCTATTATGTGAATCAACTCTGCCCGTCTGCTTCTGATGGGAACGCCGGATCTGCAGACAAGCCGTTCAAATCCATCTCCGCGGCTGCCGCGATCGCCGGACCTGGCGACAAGGTGCTGGTTGCCCCGGGGATCTATCGTGAGCGGGTGGCTCCGGCCAAAGGAGGAACCAAGGGACAACCCGTCATCTATCAGTCCGAGCCGGCGCATGGCGCGGTGGTGTGTGGCAGCAATCCATGGAAACCCCGCTTCAAGGTGGATCCCCTCGTGCAGGGACTGTTTTCCACCCCGCTTCCTCAAGACCAGGATTTCACCGGAGCGAATCCATTCCGGACCCGTCTGAATGTCGATTCCGGCGATGCCAAACTCCCCTTGCGCCCCGGACAACCTGGCAAATTGCTGCCCTATTCCCTCGGGCAGATATTCGCTGATGGAGATTTTCTCGTGCAGGCCCAGACGATCGACGAGGTGAAGCGCGTTCCCGGCACATGGATCGTGAGTGATGACGGCGAGAGCATCCTCGTCCATGCCCGCGATGGCAAAACACCCGAGGACTCCAATCTGGAAATCACCATGAGAGACCGTTTGTTTGCCCCGCAACGTCGCGGTCTGGGTTTTGTCGAAGTCCGCGGCTTTATCTTCGAACGATGTGCCAATCAAGGACCGTTTCCCCAGCGCGGCGCCGTCTCGGTGCGCTCCGGTTATTGCTGGACCATCGAAAACAACATCATCCGCTTCGCCCAAACCATCGGACTGGATTGCGGCAGCGAGGGTTGGAACGGAAAAGCCATGCCCGACACCGTGCCCGAAGATCAGCGCTTTATCCTCTCCAGCGCGCACATGATCCGTAACAATCTCATCACTGACAACGGACTTTGCGGCCTCGCCGGATGGAATCACACCGGAACAAAAGTTATCGGCAATATTCTGGAACGAAACAACCGTCTCTCCCTCAGCTACGCGGAATGCAGCTGGGAGGAATGGGCGGCCATCAAAATGCATGGATCGGATGTCCTCGTTGAAGGAAACCTGATCCGGAACAACTCAGGGCCCGGGATCTGGTTTGACAACGGCTACGACGGCGCGCGGATCACCCGCAACATCATCTCAGGCAATCAGGGAACCGGGGTCTTCCTCGAATTGGGCGCGGGGCGTTGCATGATCGATAACAATATCATCGCAAACACCTCCGTCATGAATGACTTCTACAATGGCACCGGGATCTATGCGCACGACGCATCCGGAATCACCATTGCCCATAATCTTCTGGTCAACAATGCGTCTTCCGCAGTCCGCATGACCAAGGTTTCCGATCGGAAATTCGCGGACAAACCAGCTGAGGCCTCGGATGAGACCATCGTGAACAACATCATCTCGGGCAACAATCTGACGGTGGAACTTCCATATCCCAACAAATATTCCCGCAACTGCAGAGAGGATTGGAATCTCCTGAACCAGAATGGCCCGTTCAAATTCATTTACTGCATCGGACAGCCCGAGAAGAAAGACCTGGAAGCCCAGATCACGGCCAAAGCCGGCGAGACTCTGACCAAGGATGTTGCAACATGGAGTCAGACAGGCCGGATCTCGATGGAACTCTGGCGGACCGCCTGCGGATGGGGCCTCAACAGCAAGGTCGTCGAGGGAAACGCCTTGTCCTGCAACTTCAAACCTTGGGAAAGCACCGTGACGATGATGGTCCGGGATGGAAAGCTGATGGAAATCAAATGTCCAATCGTTGACGGGATTGATGCCGATTTTACCGGCAAGCCACTCAGCAAGGAACATGTCATTCCAGGCCCGTTTCAGGATCTCAAATCGGGAGCCAATTACTACGTCCTGTTCCCCGTGCTGAATCCAAACGCAGGTCAGAAACTCCAGGCTCCAGCCACTCTGCCGACAGCTCAAAAATAGATCCACTCGAATCTCCATTTGCTTGTATGGAACCCACGAAAAATTCTCCGCAGATCTGCGACCGTCCGTCCGAGGTCACTTTCAACCTCACTGGCAAATGCGCCTTGGTCACGGGTTCAAGCCAGGGAATCGGGCGCGCCATCGCATTCGGTCTGGCGCGGGCGGGCGCATCGGTCGTGGTGAACTATCCCAAGGACAGCGAAGCTGCGGATGAAGTTGTAAGCCAGATCATCACCGGGGGCGGACGGGCGATCGCGGTGCAGGCGGATGTCGGAGACCTTGCGCAACATCGAAAACTGATCACTGCCGCGAGCGACCATTTCGGCCGGCTCGACATCCTCGTCAACAATGCCGCCGTGACCCGGCGCGAGGCGTTTTTGGATGCAACCCCTGGTGCCTGGGACAGGACGATGGATGTCAACCTGAAGGGCATCTATTTCCTTTCGCAGGCGGCGGCGCGGTTGATGGTCGCACAGGGATCGGGAAAAATCGTCAACATCTCGAGTGTCCACGACACCCGGCCGATGGCGACCAACTCGATCTATAACATCACCAAAGCAGCGCTCGTGATGCTGACCAAGTCGCTGGCACTGGAGCTGGCGGAAAGCGGAATCCAAGTAAACTGTGTTTCTCCAGGTGCGATTCTCACCAGCGAAACCCGCGAGCGCCTCGAAGACCCGGCGTTTCGCGCCAAGATACTCGAAAAAATCCCCGCTCGCCAGATCGGCGAACCGGACGATGTTGTAGCAGCGGTCTTGCTGCTGGCCTCGGCGGCCTCGGGTTACATCAACGGCGCAAACCTCTCTGTGGATGGCGGCATGTTGCTCCAATAACCTTCACCAACCAACTCAACACTCATGGCATTTGATATCAAACAGCGCGGCAAACTGACTTATTATTATCGCAGCAATCGTCCGGTATTCTCCTTCGTTGTTACGGAAGCGTTGCCCGATGGCGATCTCAGGGTCCACCTCGCGGGCCTCACTGGCGGAGAATCCGCCACCCGCAATCTCGGCTTGGCTGACACCGCAACGATGGATCCCGACCGGGAAATCCCACGGGTGTTTCAAACCTGGGAAAGCTGGTTGAAGGAGGCGGGGGTTTGCGATTCGATCACAGAGTTGGATTTCATCGAAATGCATGTCTTCGGTTGTCAGCCAAAGTCACCCAGTCCGCTGACCGACCCCGCCGGCTATGCAGCCGAGTTGGAGCGGTTGAGAACGGCTTATGGCCGTGCCTACGCCGCCTATTTCCGCGAGCATCTTCCGGAACACGGCCTGCCCGTGCGGTTCACGGTTCACGTCATCGACGTGCCGGATAGAGAAGCATCCTACGAGTTCTACACAACGGCTTTGCTGCAACGGACACGGGGGAACCACCATGGTTCGCAATAGTAACCACGCTGGTGGCCGCCGGGCGTTTCTAGCAAATTCACTGGTGTTGGCTGCGGCCGCGGCAATGGGCCCGGCCGTCTGGGCGGCGGAAGCCGCTGTCCAGCCCCGGACGCTTCACCCTTACCCAAACAAGGTGGTGTGGGGCCGCGGCAGCCTGAGCTTCAAACAACGTGTGCAGTTGACGGTCAGCGGGGATGCTGATGCGGATGTCGTGGCAATGATGAAGGAAACATGGACACAGTTCACGCTCGGCGCGGTGGAATTGTCCGTCACACGCGATGCGGCGCTGAAAGCCGCTGAGTTTTCACTGGCCGTCGCCCCGCCTCCGCAACGCGAACCTAACGCCACCTATGCCCTCACCGTGGGCGGAACGGGTGTCGGCGCGAGCGCTGCCGATCCCGCGGCGATGCGCCATGCGTGGTTCTCCCTGCTGCAGCTGATGGAAGCCAATGATGCTGACGACGGCGGCATCACATTCACATTTCCACAGGTCGAGATTCAGGACTGGCCGACGCTGAAATTCCGCGCGCTGCATCTCTGCATCTTCCATGAGACGACGCCGCTGATGATCGAGAAGGCCATCCGCCTCGCGGCGTTCTACAAATTCTCACACATCGTGCTGGAGTTCTGGGGGATGATACAGTTAGACACCATGAAGGAACTGGCGTGGCCGGGAGCGTGGACGAAAGCTCAGGCTGCCAAACTCGTTGCAATCGCGCGCGGCATGGGGCTGGAGGTCATCCCGACATTCAACTGTTGGGGACACGGCTCCGGCAGCCGCGTCAAGGGTGGCAGGCACGTCGTGCTCGACCAGAATCCGAAACTCGCTCCGCTGTTCGAACCGGACGGCTGGACGTGGTGCCTGACCAACCCGCAGACGCAAGGGTTGTTGCGCAAGGTGTGCGATGAAATGATCGAGCTCGCCGGGCCCGGCCGGTTTTTCCACATCGGTTGCGACGAGGCGTATTCGCACGCGACGTGTGAAGATTGTCGAGAGACCGAGCCCATCAAACTTTTCGCCGAGCATGTCAACAACATGGCCGCGTATCTCGAGAAGCAGGGCCGCCGCTCGATCATGTGGGGAGACGCACTGCTAGAGACCGGCAAGTGGCCGCCCGGGTTCACCGCCAGTGGATCGGCGGCCTTGCCGACGCACCAAGCCCTGGAACAGATCTCCCATAAAATCATGATCGCCGACTGGCACTACGGCGTGACCCAGGGCGCGGTGCCGACGCTGGCGCATTTCCGCGAACACGGTTTCGAGACCATCGCCTGTCCATGGAATTCGGCAGGCAACATCCGCACGCTCGCCAAAGCCGCCTCCGCTAACAACAGCGCGGGCCTGATGATGACCACCTGGCATCATCTCGTGCAAAGCATCCCGCTGTTGCCGTATGTCGCCAACAGCGTGTGGTCGCAAAGCCAAACTTCGCTTGGCCTGAGGCAAATGGACTGGCCGCTGATGGTCGGAGCCACGGCGAGCCATCTACGCAAGTTGATGCCCGCCGGGGGCTTGTTCGAACGCGCCGGATGGAATTCGTTTGAAATGCCGGCGGAGACCGACTGATCCCTCTTCTCACCCACTAACACTATGATCCTCGAACACCTGAGCTGGCCCGAAGTCCAGCGGGCGAAGCTCGCGAACAAGATCGTGATCCTGCCGCTCGGAGCCTTTGAACAACATGGTCCCCACCTGCCGCTCACCACCGACACCGACATCGTTTCCGCGATCGGCCGCGGCCTTGAGAGCAGACAGCCTGCGGAGACCCTCTTGCTACCAACTTTGTGGCTGGGACATTCGACCCATCACCTTGCGTTTCCCGGCACGCTCAGCGCGCATCAGATGCCCTACATTCAGATGATCATCGAGCTTTGCGGTTCGATTGTGAGCATGGGTGCGAAAAAGGTTTTCCTGCTTAACGGCCACGGCGGTAATGACATACCCGTGCGTGCCGCCATGCGCGAATTGAAGAGCCTCTATCCAAACGTATTCTTTGTGTTCGCTTCGTATTGGTCGTTATCGATGAAAACGATCAAGGAAGTGCGGGAGTCGGAGTTGGGCGGCATCGGCCACGCCTGCGAGATGGAGACTTCGCTCATGCTGCACCTGCATCCGGAGCGGGTCAAAATGGCTTTGGCCAAGCGCGACGGGCCGAAACACAGCGACACGTATCGCAAGGTCGATATGCAACACGGTCGGCCCATCTATTTCGTCAACGAATTCGAAGAAGTGACGGAAAACGGCACCATTGGCCATCCCGATCTGGCAACCGCGGAAAAGGGCAAAATGTTTTTCGACGGCATCGTGGCGGAAGTCGCGGTCTTCGTGGACGAGTTTACGAAATGGAAGTTACCCAACCAACCTGACGACATATGAAAATCATTGATATGAAAGTGCGCTGCGTCGCAATCCCGTTGGATTGCCAGTTGCGCCACAACACCGGAGTGCATCCGGGTTACTTCCTGCGGACGATCCTGGAATTGATCACTGACGAGGGCATCGTCGGCCTCGGCGAAGTCGGCGGCGGCGACCAGCGCGGCGCGCTGATGAAACTCCTGCCGCGCATCATAGGAGAGGATCCGTTCCACCTCGAAGTCATCAAGCTCAAGGTGCTGCGCAGCATCTACTATCTCTCAAACTCACGGCTCTACGGCGCGATCGAAATCGCCTGCCTCGACATCCAGGGCAAGGCGCTCGGCCGGCCGATGTGCGATCTGCTAGGCGGCCCGGTCCGCGACCGCGTGCCGATGATGGGCGAGATCAGCTGGCGCTATGACCGGCCCGGCGGCGGCGATGACGTTCATGCCGAAGATCTCGTCGACCAGGCCGAGGAGCTTCATCAGACACTCGGCGTCAGGACCGTGAAGATGAAGGGCGGCGTCGTGGATCCCGATGTGGAAGTGCGGGTCATGGAACTCTGCCGCGAGCGGATGGGCCCGAAGTTCGGCCTGCGGGTGGACGCTAACGGCGTTTGGTCGGTGGCGACGGCGGTGCGGGTCGGCAAACAACTCGAACCGCTCAACCTGGAATATTTCGAAGACCCGGCATGGGGCATCGAGGGACTGGCCGCGGTGAAGCGTCAGGTGCGTATCCCGATCGCGACGAACATGTATCCCGCGCGGTTCGACGATCTCGGCCCGGCCATTCGGCTGGACGCGGTGGACGTCGTGCTAACCGACCTGCATTATTGGGAAGGCCCGCGCGGCGTGAAAGAGCTCTGCGCGGTACTGCGGACCTTCAATCTCGGCGTGGGCATGCACAGCGGCGCGGAGTTTGGAATCGAAATGGCAGCGATGCTTCACACGGCCTGCACGATCCCCCACATGACCTTTGCCGGTGACGCGGTTTACAACCACCTCACCGACGACATCATCATTGGCGGCAAAATGAAATATGAGGAAGGCTGTCTGCGCGTGCCCACCGGCCCTGGTCTCGGCGTCGAACTCGACGAGGAGAAGATGGAGAAATACGAGCGCTACTACGCTGAAAAAGGCGACTACTACGCCCGCTTCCATCAGGATCCGCGCCGGCCGGAATGGTATCCAATCGTAGGAGGTATCTGATGAGCACTGCCACCACCAAGTCGGAAAAGTCCCCGACACCGTCTCGTCCTCACGATTTCCCCGTTCGTGCCGGAGCAAGACCGGGCTACAAGTGGGAATTGTTGATCATCCTGTGGGTGGCCTATTTCCTGAACCAGGGAGACCGGCAGATCTTCAATGCGGTGATTCCTCTCATCAAGGCCGACCTGGGACTCACCGACATCCAGCTGGGATTGGTCGCGACCATATTCACCCTGCTTTACGGAATCTTTGTTCCCCTGGCGGGCTGTCTCGGTGATTTCGTGACCAAAAAATGGATTGTCTGCCTCAGCTTGCTGATGTTCAGCGCCGGCACCTTGTTCACCGGTTTCAGCACCGG